>JADGDQ010000023.1 GCA_016744805.1 Sulfurovaceae bacterium | reverse complement strand
AACTTAAGTACCGTGTATTGAATTTCTACTTTTACGATACAATGCTCCAAAGATAATCTAGGATAAAAAATGGGAAGAAGACCACGAATAGACAATAAGGGGATTGTCTATTACAAAGATATTAATTAATATATAGATGGTTAATATTTCAAACTAGCCTATGCTGTGACTATTCATAAGTCCCAAGGTATGAGCATAGAGAAAATTGTATGCAATGTAGACCATATCTTTGCCCCAAGTCAATTTTATGTAGCTATATCAAGAGCTACCAACCCAAAAACTCTTAAAATAGATTTTACCAAAGGAAGTTTAGCTCACTACTTCCAAAGAGTTATTCGTGTAGATAGAAGAGTTGTGGAGTACTATCAAGCAGGTAAATAGTATTCAATAACAGAGTGACTTTTGAATACTTATTCTATTTTATTATCTTTCATCGTTACAAATCGTAGCATACAAAAGCAAATTAGAGCCAAAACAAAGCTATTATTACTCTCTTTTAATCTCTTCTTTACAAAGTATATAAAAATAGTACAAAGTTGTAGCTATTGTCTGATAAAATATATAAAGTTTATAAAAAATTAGGTAAAAAATGGAAAAGATAGAAATATTACCATGGGATAATCATTTTAATACAGGTATTCAAGAGATTGATATACAACATCAAAAACTGGTCTCTATTCTTAATCACTTAGCTACAAATATAACTTATAAAGCTAATAGAGATGAACTCAATCTTATTCTTGATGAACTCACACAATATACTCTATACCACTTTGAAACTGAAGAGAAAATTTGGCAAAAATATCTCTTAGGTGATTCTCTTGAGATTGAACATCAAAATATCCATCAAGAGTTTATAGAGACAGTAATCTCTTTTAGAGAAAAACTTAATAGCTCCTCCTTAGATAAGCTAGCCACAGAAATTTTAAGTTTTTTAGCCCGTTGGATTACCGTACATATCCTCCAAAGTGATCGCTATTTAGCACATATTATACTTGCTCTTGAAGAGGGATCTTCTTTGGAGTATGCCAAAGGGCTTGCAGAGACAAAAGTAAGTGAGCTTACACTTATTCTTATTGATATTATACTTGCTAGTTACCGTAAACTCTCTACTAATAACTTACACCTCATCAATGAGATACAAAAGCGTCGACAAAAAGAAGAAAAACTTCAACTTGCTGCCAGTGTTTTTACACATGCACGAGAGGGTATATTCATTACTGATAGCAATAATACAATCATTAAAGTAAATGATACTTTTTCTCTTATTACAGGCTACTCAAAAAAAGAAATTATAGGGAAAAAGCCTAGTATCTTGCATTCAAAAAGACAAACAAAAATATTTTATACTCAAATGTGGCAATCATTAGAGAAGCATGGCTTTTGGAGTGGTGAGATTTGGAATCGTCGTAAAAATGGTGAGATTTATCCAGAAATGCTTACAATAAGTGTTGTATATGCTCATACAGGTGAAGTCAAAAATTATGTAGCACTCTTTTCTGATATTACAACTACAAAACTTCATCAAAAACAGTTAGAACATATTGCTCACTACGATGCACTAACCAATCTACCTAATCGTATGTTCTTAGCAAAAAGACTCTCACAAGCACTAAACCATGCTCAAAAAAATAGTTTATCTGTAGCTGTAGCATTTATTGATATAGATGGATTCAAAGAGGTTAATGATCTCTATGGACATAATATAGGAGATAAGTTACTTATTAAACTCTCTATACAAATGCAACAAACATTGCGTAAAAATGATATTATAGCAAGAATTGGTGGAGATGAATTTGTGGTTGTTCTTACAGATTTAGATACTATTCAAAATGCCTATCATGTATTAAATCGCCTTCTTTTAGCCATAGCTAAACCAATATTTATAGATAATTTAACCCTTAAAATAACTGCTAGTATCGGCTTAAGTATCTCAGATACTCAAAATAATCAAGATGGTGACCAACTTATACGCCAAGCAGATCAGGCAATGTATCAAGCCAAACAATTAGGAAAAAATCAATATTATGTATTTGACATAGAAAAAGATAGTGCTATTTACCTACAGCATGCAAATGTTGAAGAGATAAGAAAAGCTATAAAAAATCAAGAGTTTGTACTCTATTATCAACCTAAAATAGATATGCTTACTGCTAAAGTTATAGGTGTTGAAGCACTTATTCGTTGGAATCATCCTCTGCGTGGACTAATATACCCAAAAGATTTTTTACCAATCATTGAAAATGATGTATTGAGCATAGCCTTAGGGGAATGGGTTATTGATACAGCTCTAAGTCAAATAGAAATTTGGCAATCTATGGGTCTTTCTCTTTCTATAAGTGTTAATATAAATGCTATACAACTCCAACAAAAGGAGTTTGTATCACAGCTAGAAGAGCTTTTAGCAAAACATCCTACGGTAGAAGCTGATTTTTTAGAGTTAGAGATACTTGAAACAAGTGCCATTGAAGATATTGTACAGGTTTCAAATATTATGAATCGTTGTCTAGCTCTAGGTGTAAAGTTTGCATTAGATGATTTTGGTACAGGATACTCTTCATTATCTTATCTCAAACGACTCCCTGCAAAAATGATAAAAATAGATCAAGTATTTATTCGCGATATGCTAGATGATTGTGATGACTTGGCAATTGTGAAAGGAATTATAGGTCTCTCCAAAGCCTTTGATCGAAATGTAATTGCTGAAGGTGTAGAGAGCATAGAACATGGCAAAGCTCTTATAGAAATTGGGTGTACATTAGCACAAGGATATGGTATATCCAAAGCCATAAAAGCCTCTGAGATACCACAATGGATTATATCTTGGAAATCAAATTCCAAATGGAATCAGCTTATTAAAAAAATTTAAAAGTGTTATAGAGGTTTTTAACTATATAAAGATATGCATCTACTTATTTAGCTTTTCTTTTGGCCAAAAGCTTTATAAGAAGCGTAGTAAGTACAAATTGTGCAGATGAACCAACATCTAATGCTTTATAGGCATTTGCAAAGAGTTGCAGTGTTTTTTGATCTAAAGTAAAAGAGTTAGAGTTTATAGCCCCAAGACTTATTTGCTCTACTAGAGTTTTAGCCTGTGCCATATCTATTCTTTTATTTTTTTGTATAAAATCATAAACAGATGCCAAGTCAAGCTGTCTCATATCTAGCTCACACTCTTCTCTCTCTTTACTTTCTTTGAGTATAGTAATAGGCATTCGAGAGCGAATAGTAGGTAATATTGTGGCCTTAGATGGAGTAATCAATATAAACTCCACACCACTTGGTGGCTCTTCAATGACTTTGAGCAGTCTATTTTGAATAATAGGAGGAAACTCTTTTGCTCCTAAGATTATAACTGTAGTTACTTTACTTGCCATATACGCTTTTTCTATAGCAAGTTTAGTATCTTCTACCAAAAATCTCTCTTCTTTAATAATCTTAATAATCTGTTCATTTGTTCGCAATGCTTCAAGCTTGGCTACAGTCTCATCTATCTGTGAACTTATAATAACCTGTGAGTAGAGTCTCATAATTCTAAATCTACTTGACTAAAGAGTGCTGCATCTATGGTAAGATTAAAGAGTTTATAGAGCTGTAATAGCTTAATATCCAATAGAGGGTCACTCCCACGAAGTGTAAAGCTATTGGGCATCTGTTCATCTATAACCCACATAAAATTTTCATCATTACGAAAAACAAGTTTAGTAAATTGATGGTCTCCCCTACCTATATACCATATAAAGTAGCCGTTAGGATACGAAATATCTAACATATCTTCAAGAAGTTCTATATCTTGGGTCGTATTTAGTGTCGATAGATTAGGGAATACTGAAAGAAGTGAATAACAAGAGAGCAGAGGTCTCCCACTTTTAAGAGAGTTGATTCTTGTAGAGACATATCTACTAAACCATCTGCTATCTTCATCTGTAACCATCAATATAGTCTGCCCATCCAAGACTTTAGAGACTGCACTCTTGACCAAAGGAGTCCAATCATAACGATGCTCCTCCATCCAACTAAAACTTGACTCTTCTAGTCGTATAGTCTCTAATGTCCAGTTGAGAAGTTGTTGCATATATTTTACTTATCTAACTCGTACGCATCATGGAGAGTACGGACAGCTAACTCACCATACTTTTCATTAATTACCATAGAGACTTTTATCTCGCTTGTACTAATCATCTCTATATTAATATTATTACTTGCCATAGCCGAAAATGCTTTTGCAGCAACACCAGAGTGTGACTTCATTCCTACACCTACTACAGAGACTTTACAAACATTCTCATCAAAGTCCATACCACCTATATCATGGTCAAATGCAGAGATAACCTCTTTGGCTCTCTCTACTTCACTTTCAGGTACAGTAAAACCTAAATTTGTTGTACCATCAGTACTAGCATTTTGAATAATCATATCTACATTAATCTGCTCTTTTGCCAAAAGTGTAAATATCTCTGCAGCAATTCCAGGGCGGTCAGATACTTCTCTTACTGTTACTCTTGCTTGGTTTCTATCAAGGGCAATCCCACTTACTAATACTGCTTCCATCTCTTTTATCTCCTTTTCTATAATCGTACCTGATGCATTAGAAAAACTACTCTTTGCTACGATTCGTACATTTAATTTTTTGGCTAATTCTACAGATCTATTTTGCAATACTTTTGCCCCAAGACTTGCTAGTTCTAGCATCTCATCATACGAGATATAATTCATTTTTTTTGCTTTGGGTTCTATGCGTGGGTCGGTTGTATAGATGCCATCTACATCACTATATATCTCACAAGCATTGGCTTTTAAAGCTCCTGCAATAGCTACAGCAGAGAGATCAGAACCTCCACGACCTAGAGTTGTAACTTGTCCTTTTTGGCTAATTCCTTGAAATCCTGCAACAACAACAACCTTTCCTCCATCTAAAGCACTCTTCATAGCTGTCGTATCTATAGACTCTATACGCGCAAAGGTATGATTACCATCTGTTTTGATACCTGCTTGACGACCTGTCATAGCCACTGCATCAACTCCCATCTCTTGGAGTGCAATAGCTAATAATGCTGCTGTGACTCTCTCTCCAGAACTTAAAAGCATATCCATCTCTGCTTTAGCTGGGGTTTTGCTAAAGTGACTTGCATACTCTACAAGTTTATTTGTCTCTCCACTCATAGCAGAGACAACTACTACTAGAGAGTTTCCTTCTCTTTTAGATTTAGCTACACGATTGGCAACATTTTCTATACGATCAAGACCACCCACACTGGTGCCACCATATTTTTGTACAATTAACATCTTAAATGAATCCTTCTTTTATAAAATAATCAATAACACGACGATAAATTCTTCGTTTAAAGTAGGTTACTCTTTTGAATAAATCTTCGTATGCTACAAATTCATACTCTTCAAACTCTGGTACTTTATGAGTGCGTAAATCAATTAATGAGTCCTCTTTAAGACGCACAAGAAAATATTTTTGTGTCTGTCCCTTGAATGGATACATTTTTTTTGAAATTACATTAGGAAAATCATAAGTAATCCATTCAGGAAACTCAGAAATAATCTCTATATCACTATAACCAATCTCTTCTTGAAGCTCTCTATAAAGTGCTTCTTTTGGACTCTCTCCTAAATCAATTCCCCCTTGAGGAAACTGCCAAGCATTCTTAATATCACTACGATGAGCAATAAAAAATTCACATTTTTCTGGATATTTTGAAGAGAGAATAACCGCGGATACATTTGGGCGATACTCCATCTCTTTTGACATTCTTTTACTCTTTATATGGTATTATTTGGGCAATATTTTACCTAAAATGGGGTTATAACCATTTGAAAAGAGTCCTAAAGTTGCTTTGTTATATCCATATTCCTTATTGTGATTCTAAGTGTCACTACTGTAGTTTTAACTCTTTTGTAGATAAGTTTGATACAAGAGAGGCATATATGCTTGCTCTTCATACACAACTTACCTTTGAACTCAAAAGATTTAAAGCCAACAAGCAGAGCATAGAGACGCTCTTTATTGGTGGAGGTACACCCTCTACTATTCACCCAACACTCTATAGACCTATCTTTGAGCTTTTGGCTCCGTACCTTAAAACCAATGCTGAAATTACCACAGAAGCTAATCCTAACTCTGCCACAAAAGAGTGGCTAGAAGGAATGTGGGCATTAGGTGTTAATCGTGTAAGTTTTGGAGTACAGAGTTTTGATAGTAGCAAACTCAAAGCCCTTAATAGATCACATACTCCTAGCCAAGCTATAGATGCTATTAATCACGCTTATAAATTAGGCTTTAAAAATATCTCTTTAGATATTATCTATAATTTCCAAGGAGATACACAGGCTCTTTTGGAATCAGATATAAGTCAAGCCTTTGCATTACCTATAGACCATATTTCTGCCTATGAACTTACAATAGAAGATAAAACCCATTTTGCAAAAACCCCAGAGGTTAAACAAGAGAATGAGAGCTTAGCTCTATTTGTAGCCAATAGTATTAAAAAGAGAGGTTTTACACAGTATGAAATATCTAATTTTGGCACATACCAAAGCAGACACAACCAAGGCTACTGGAGACTCAAAAACTATATAGGAGCAGGGGCTGGTGCTGTTGGTTTTTTGGAAGATACTCGTTTTTATCCAACTACAAATATAGATACTTTTATCCAAAACCCTCTTACACTCACCCAAGAGAAGCTTACACCCAATGAGCTACTTACAGAAAAAATATTTTTGGGCTTACGAAGTACCATCGGCATAGCCAAAGAGAGCCTCCCTAAAGAGATACAAGAGAGCTGTGATTTTTTGGTTCAAGAAGAGAAACTTTTTTTTGAAAATAACTTTTATTATAATAAAAACTTCTTTTTAGCAGATGAAATTGCTCTTTTTATTCTCAAAGAGTAGTTACAAAAAATGAAAACATACGCTTTCAATCTACCTACTGGATATACTATTATCTTTGTATTGAGTTTTGTTGTGATGGGGTAGGTTTGGCATTGCCAAACGCTTATCGTCATACACCCCTCTCCAACGCCTCCACCTCCTCGACACTTAGTCCAGTTTTTTCTGCTATGGTATGGACATCCAGTACATCTAATAGATTGATCGCTATCTCTACTTTGGCTTTATTGTCCTCTTTGATCTCTCCCACTCGTTGGGCTATCTCTGATTCTATATTTAAATATTCCTTTTTGACATTTTGTACAAAGAGTGGGATTTGATAGGAGTATCTTTTGTCTCTCTCTTGGAGTACAAATGAGAGTACAAGCTTGTCTAGTATCTCTTCGAGTTTTTGAGACTCTATCTTGATATTGTATTTTTTGATTTTTGCTCGTAACTCTTCAAAGCTAAAGCTTTCTAGGGTGATGGTTGCCAAGATTACCACTCGTTCATATTTGTTTTTTATATATTTTATAGAGGTGTAGTTGGCTAGTTTGTTGCTATGGAGTGCATTGTCTAGGTTCTCTTGGGTGATAGTTTTGTTGTCGAGCTTTTCGAGTATGGTGTCGCAGATGATGGTTATGAGGTTGGCTCTCTGTCCTGTTTGGGTGATGATCTGCTCTACTATGTTCTCATTTTCGTAGCTTACTCCTATGGTTTTCATCGGTTCGGTGATGAGCTTTTTGCAGGCATCATACTCTAGCTCTCCTATAGATACATAGTCCCCACCTAGGTTTTTGGCAGGGGAGTGTTCTTCATAAAAGTGTGATTTGTAGAGTTGCCAATAGCCAGCTAGTATGAAGTAGGCTCTGTTTTCGGAGGATAGTTTTCTAAAAAGTTGCAACAGTGGGTAGTTATTGTTTTGCTCTGTTTCTATAAATTCATCGACTTCATCTATCAAAAAGACCATAGGTTTATCGCTCTTAGTGATGTAGTTGGTGATACTATCTATATCTCTCTCTATCTTGAGCTCACCAGCTAGAGTGGCTATGAGGTTGTCATTTTGCATCACTAGGTAGTGTGCCACAAATCGCTTGTCACTGTCGTATCGTCTCTTGAGGGCTTTGAGCAGGGAGCTTTTGCCTAGTTGTCTCGCTCCTACTATGAGGTAGTTGGATACTTTTCTATTCAATATCTTGTCGAGTATATCCAGCCTACCAAAGAAGATATTTTCTCTCTCTATGCCTCCACTCGTGGTATAGGGTGATATATCTCGAAAGTTCAGATACTCTCCAAACCATATAGAGAGCTCTAGCTGAGGGTTGTCTGCTATGAGTAGATTGAGCATTTGCCTATGTGTGGGGGCTATGATGTGATTGGATTTATCCAAAGCCCTCGTATGATGGCTATCTTGTATAGTCTTGTCCATCGAAAAAAGCAAGACTTTATCTCCTAGCTCTATAGCTCTATCAAAACTAGATTCGAGCAAGAGCAGGAAATCGCTCAATTGTATACCAAAATTTTGATTGAGCTTCAGCTCATAGTAGTCACTACTCTGTTCTATTTGGCTTTTGAGTATCTTTGCCAAGTGTTCACTCTGCTTGTCACTGCGGATAAACGCTAGTACTTTATCAAACTTCCCTCTCTCCTGTTTGCTAGGTTTTATCTCCAGCATACCATTTAGATCAAAATCACTATCTTTGAGTAGTTTTCTAAGTTTCGACTCTCTAGTGACTACTACATTTTCAAATTTCCAAGAGAAGTTCGTGACAAACTGCTCACTATAGACTTCAAAAGATATGCTATCTCTCTGCTCTTTGAGGATAAATGCCTTTTTGACGCTCTCGCCCTGTTTGATACTCGTGATGGTTTGTATCTCATCGTAGAGCTTGAGGCTGAGTTCTGTGATATCTTCGTTGCCGTTGTTGATGAGAGTGATAGTGACTACTTCATCTACTGCACTCAGCTCTACTAGCTCTATGAGAGGTGAGCGTATATTTACGGCTATCTTCTTGGACTCTAGTGGTCTGTGTGCTACTGTGGTATGGAGGGTGATAGTGTCGCTATAGGGTTTAGAAAGATTGGCACCTCCTGTGAGACCAAACTCTAGCTCTAGCTCTTGTGAACTCTCTGGAGAGAGTTGATAGAGTATATTTGGGTAGAGTATAGAGAGAGGGTTACTGCTGTGACACTTGATGATAGAGGCTTGGTGCTTCTCATCTCTATTGATAATCTCTAGTTTGGCTGTGCTATTATGCTGATGGCTGAGGATGATTTGAGAGGGGTAGCGTATCTCTATCTCTTTTGATATGGGAGCAGGGGCTACGAAGTCATAGTTCCGATCGAGAAGTAAACTCCCATCATCGACCCTCAACAGTCTCTTGTTGACATCATCAAACCATACCCAGTTGTCACCGATACTATAGATATCTTCTACAAGTCTCTTTTCCTCCACAGACCAAATCTTTACACTTTTATCACTAGAGCCTGAAATAAAAAATTTCCCATTATTTGAAAAAGCTACAGAGTTAACAGCTCCACTATGTCCCTCAAAACTATAAATAAGCCTCTTTTCTTCCACAGACCAAAGCTTTACACTTTTATCATTAGAGCCTGAAATAAAAAATTTCCCATTATTTGAAAAAGCTACAGAGTTAACAGCTCCACTATGTCCCTCAAAACTATAAATAAGCCTCTTTTCTTCCACAGACCAAAGCTTCACACTTTCATCCCTAGAGCCTGAAATAAGAAAATTCCCATTATTTGAAAAGGCTACAGAGTTGACAGCATCACTATGTCCCTCATAAGTGTGAAGAGGCTTCTTTTTATCCATAGACCAAATCTTTACACTTTCATCCTTGGAACCCGTAAGGATATACTTTCCCTCACTTGAAAATGCTATAGAAGTAATATCATCAATATGCCCCTCAAAACTATAAACAAGCTTTCTCTGTTCCATCGACCAACAATTGACACTCTCATCTTCAGCTCCTGAAATGATATACTTCCCATCTTTTGAAAATGCTACAGAGTTAATACTACTACTATGGTACTCAATACTATAAAGAAGCCTTTGTTCAGCTATAGACCAAAGTTTCACACTTTTATCACTAGACCCTGAAGCTATCAGCTTTCCATTATTAGAAAAAGCTACAGAATTAACATTTCCACTATGTTCATGAAAACTACAAAGAAATCTTTTCTCAACTATAGACCAAAGCTTTATACTCCTATCAACAGAACCTGAAACAATAAACTTCCCATCACTTGAAAATGCTACAGAACTAATACTATTGTTATAACCATCAAAACTATAGATAAGTCTCTTTTCATTTCTAGACCAAAGCTTCAAACTCTTATCCTTAGAGCCTAAAACAATAACTCTCTCATCACTTGAAAATGCTATAGAAGTAATATGGCTTATAGAACCATATTTAACCTTCTTTTCTTTATCAGATAAAACCTTCCAACTCTTATAGTTAAAACCTGAAATTATATACTTTCTATTAAATACTACAGAGTTAATCCACGAATTATTCTCCTCTAAACTATATGCAAACCTCCTATTCTTAATAGACCAAAGTCTTATACTCTCATCATTAAAAATTAAAACAATATATTTCCCATTATTTGAAAATGATACAGAGTCAATATTTTTACTTTGGCTCTCAAAACGATCGAGAATCCTTCTCTCATCCACAGACCAAAGCTTTATACTATCATCATTTGCTGCTGAGACAATAAATTTTCCATTGTTTGAGAATGCTACAGAGTAAATCCAATCGTTATGACCTTCAAAACTATAAGCAACCTTTTTCTCATCCACAGACCAAAGCTTTACACTATTGTCATTTAATTTAATACTACCTGAACCCGACACAATGAATTTTCCATCATTTGAAAATGCTACAGAAGTAATACTATCACTATGCCCCTCAAAACTATAAACAAGCTTTCTCTCCTCCACAGACCAAAGCTTCACACTCTTATCAGAAGAGCCTGAGATAATATACTTCCCATCACTTGAAAATGCTACAGAGTTAACACCAGAACTATGCCCACTCCCTATATTGAAATTGGCTATATCGTCATAGCTTTCGCCTTGTTCTGTTAGGGGTGGCAGAACTATCGACATGAGAATATCTCCCTTACTCTTGCTTTGGTCTCGTCATCTCTCCATCTGAGATCGGAGCCATTATCATCCACTGAGAGGATATTATCCCAAAAGAGCGTTTTGATGGGTTCATCACTATCGAGTGTACCGAGAGCGAGACCATTGCTATAGTCACATATTTTGGACTTTTTCTTGGAGAGTTTCTCCAAAGATGCTCGTATATGTCTCTTTTTGAGATTGGCGATATTGGGGAAGTAGAACTCCTCGGCATCGTTGAGAGGGGAGAGTTGGTTGTCGGTATCGCTCACCATTGCATAGAGCTTCTCTCTACCCAATACGAGAGAATAAAACTTCTTTTCGTCATACTCCTTGAGTGTTCTGAGACTCTGTGCAAATTCTCTGTTGATCTCCAAGTCACCATTTTCAAATCCTGTCACATAGAGAAATATCTTTTCATTGTTGGCTAGCATATCTCTGATATAGTCGGTAAAGGCATTAAAGTCTGCAAACTCTCTATCAAACACAGCAGCAAGTGCTTTGCAATACTCTTGTATATCCTTTGTGTTAGGTACTACGAAATCATATATGGTATCGCCTAGTTTACTTTTGGTAGCTTTCTTTCTCAATGCTCTCTGGGTAGAAGCTATATCGGTATGATTTTGATAAAACAGTACAGCAAGCTGTTTTGATATAAGTCTATTAATCACTGTGCTGATAAACTCATCATCGGTTGTTTGGATGAAGTTTTTGAAAGAGATATAGACTAAGTCTTGGTGGCTTTTGGGCTTGACTATCTCTGTGTGCGTTCTCTCTAGCTCTAAGGCATTTTGCTTGTACCCTGCTGTCGCCGAAGCTATATCTACTATAGAGTCTTTCACACAAACTATATACTGTACATCTATCTTTTGGTCTAGCGTTTGAAACTCTATATTTCTATTGAATTCTTCCATAAATGGACTATCGCTAGTGAGTTGTTTTACTTGTGAATGGGGATAGAGTAGAGATATCTTTGCCAAAGATGTGCCATGGTTTGGGACATCGTAGAGCATGAGTTTTTTGACTTTCAATGGTCTGTTTTTAGCAAGAATATCTACGATATATCGCTGAGCAACAAGCCCACCCATATCATGAGCCACGATATAGATATCTTCAAACGCTTTGTATCGTATATCTATCTCAGAGTGCAATATCCTCGCTACATCTTCAATATCCAACAAGCCTCTAAGTGTGGCTGAGACTCCTGTAGTCACAGTACTCACATAGGGTATCTTGAAAAAACTACCAACTTTTCCTATGATGGACAAAGTAGCTTTGGTATCATTCCAAGAAGTGCCATACTCATAAGAGGCAAACCAAAACTCATCTTTGTCTATCTCCTCATCATCCCAAATCAGACTAGGAAACTCACCCCAAGTCTCCTCACTCCCACCTAACCCATGTATAAACAAAACAAGTTTTTTCATCAAACAACACCTTGTACTTAGATGTGTTTATTATATTCGCTTTTATTTAAGATGGCTTGACTAGTGGGAGGTTAGATGCTGTCGGAGTATTATACATTTACAGACTTGATAAATGTTCCTGCTGTCGTAAACTAAAACTAGAGGGGCAGGTACACTTACCATAGATTATGCCAATAATTACAAAAGTAAAAGTTCTATCAATAGCAGAATTAACAAAATTTTTATAATCAAACAGTTCAAACATAGTATTTTATATAGATAACTTTTTATTGAATATAGATTTTATGGATGAGTTGATGTCATACTTAAAACCAACCAATCATTCATTCCACCACGGTACCACTTTATTTTTTTGGTGGGGTAGCCTAAATGAATAAGTGTTTTTATCATAGATGGTGATTGACCACACCATGAACCATTACAAAAAAGAACTATTGTTTTAGCTTTAGTAAAATCATATACTCCTTTTGTTTTACTCACACCTAATTTGAGCAATGCTTGCTTAAACTCTTCAGGAAAAATATGTGACTTTGTTATATATGGATATGGAATATTATATGCACTAGGTATAGTTCTATATTCATACAAATCTTCTTTTCTACTATCTATAAGAAGTAGATTTTTGTCTTTTTGCATTTTTTCTATAAATGACAAAACCTCTAATTCTCCAAAGGTAGTGACCTCAGGATGAATAATAAGTGGTCGTATTTGACCTACAGTTTTGACTACAGTAGCTTTGCATCGTTGAGGGACATCACGGCTTGCATAGTTTCCTTCCCATATTGTTTTATTATTGATAGGTACAGATAAGCATATAGGATCAATTTCTCTTTCAATTGTAAACTTACCTACATTGATATTATCTTTATGGGCTACTTCAATACCTTTAAATTGAAGAGACATTATATTTTCAGCAAATAGTGGCATAGTTAGAATTGTTGCTATAAGTAATTTTTTGATTTCATATCCTTTTATTTGATTTTATCTAGTATTGTAGCCTCTTTTGGATTAAGTATTTACTTTTATTATTAATATAGCTTTAAATTCTTTATAGTAATATAAAAAAATAAAATAGTAGGAGTTTATAATGAGAGGTTTTATTATTGACCTACGAAAAGCCAAAAATGAAGATAGCATAGCCACTCTACTTACTCCTTTTTCTGTTGGAAAATATTATCGTTTTTTTGGAGCTAGACACTCTATACTACAGTTAGGTCATTTAGTTGATTTTGAGATAGAAGATGATAGAGGGCATTTTATGCCTAGGCTTAGAAAATTAAGTCATTTTGGATTTCCTTGGCTATATGATAATAATAGGCTATTAATTTGGCATAATTTTCTTAAGCTCTTGGCATCTCATCTTTGTGATGCTGATGAGGTTGGCTCTTTTTATTATGAATTACTTCTACAATCAGCAAAAAAATGGGATAAACAAAATCCCAAACGAATTGTATGTGATAGCTTTGTAGCTTTATTAGAATATGAGGGTCGTGTACATACTGAAGACTATTGCTATATATGTGAAGAACCTCTCTTGGAAAATATAGCTCTTATGCGTGCTTTTATTCCTGCTCACTCTTATTGTATATATGGTTGTGCTATAAATAAAAAGAAATTTTTTAATTTTTTAAAAACTAAAAAAAGTATTTATTATAATGATGAAGAGATAGATTTACTCTATACTGTTATTATGAAAGGTTTATAAATTTTTTAAGCTGTTGGTCGTGCCAATAACTTAGCAAAACCAAAGCTGTAATTGCACCAATAAGAGCATAACCCATATCTGATTGTGTATCCCAAATATATCCTTGTGTTCCCAAAAATGCCTCTGCACCCTCTTTGCTCCAGAGTGCTACTTGCCACTCGATTAACTCATAAAAAGCACTAAAAGCCAATGAAATGGTGATAACAAAGAGATTAAGCCACGCTTTACCACGGACAACACTAAGTCGTATCAAAATTTCTCTAGCCAACATAGCAGGGATAAAACCTTGGGCAAAGTGACCTACTTTGTCATAGTTGTTACGCGAATGGTTAAAAATCTCGGCAATAGTATCAAAGAGAGGCACTTCTGCATAGGTATAGTGTCCTCCTACCATCAAAATAACCATATGAATAAGTATAAGCGTATAGAGCATAGGGGTCAAACGAAAACTCTTATAGGTAAAAGCCAAAACAATAACACCTATAATAGCTGGGAGAACTTCTAAGAACCAAGTAAAATACTCCTTGGGATAGAGAGCAGACCAGATAAATACTAGCGAAAATAGAGCAATCCAAGCATAAAATTTTATCATATTATTTAAGCAACTTTTCTATCTCATCTTCAAGCTCTATTGGTTTGGTTGATGAGCCAAAACGCTTGATAGCATTTCCTTGTTTATCTACTAAAAACTTTGTAAAATTCCATTTGATTGCTTCTGTGCCTAAGAGACCTGTTTTTTCTACTTTGAGATATTTATAGAGTGGGTGAGCCTTGTCACCATTGACATCTATCTTGGCAAACATTGGAAAAGTTACTCCAAAGTTTACACGACAAAAGTTCTCTATTTCTGCCTCTGAGTCTGGCTCTTGTGAAGCAAATTGATTACAAGGGAATCCAAGGACTACAAAACCTCTCTCTTTGTATTTTTTGTAAAGTGCTTCAAGTCCAGTATATTGAGGTGTATAGCCACATTTACTTGCTACATTTACAATAAGCACTACTTTGCCTTGATACTCTTGGAGGCTTATCTCTTTGTTTGTAATAGTTTTTACTTTAAAATCATAAATTGTTTTCATTGGTCTATCCTTTGCTAGGGTGTTGATACTTAATATAAGTAGTAGAGAAAAAATAGTTTTTAGCATAATTACTCCTTTTATATCCCTATTATAGCAGAGTTATTTGATGATTAAAGAGTGCTTATTTAACCAAAAAATAACCTTTTTTAGCTAGAATACCCAATAATTTAAAATGATAAAGGCTTGTCATGTTTGGTATGGGGTTTACTGAAATACTCTTGATTGCGATTATTGCTATTTTATTTTTGGGTCCTGATAAACTCCCTGAAATGATGGTTAAGGTTGCAAAGTTTATGAAAAGTGTCAAAAAGGCTGTGGGTGATGCCAAAGGGGCATTAGACGAAGAGATGAAGATTTCTGACTTAAAAGAAGAAGCTATGAGTTATAAGAAACAACTCGATAGTGCAACCCAAGAACTCCAAGGCTTTAAGAATATTGGTATTAATCCTATGGATGATATTAAAGAAGCTATAGACAGTACAAAAAATAGCTTTGCATCAAGTGCAAAAGAAGCAGAACAAAACACTATAGCTACACAAGTAGAACCCAAAAATGAAACTGTAACATTTACCAAAAAAGATAGTAAAGGAGATAAACCTAATGTTTGATGATATTAAACCTCATCTTGTAGAACTTAGAAAACGGTTAGGAATTTCGGTTGCTACAGTTATTGTTTTTGCTTTTGTTGCTTTTGGCTTTAACCAACCAATTATAGAATTTGTAAAAGCACCTCTTGTAGGTGTAGTTGAAGGTGATCCATTTATAGGTGGTATTGGCATCTTCTTTACAGCCTTAAAAATTTCTATTTTTACTGGTTTTCTTGTGGCACTTCCTGTAGTTTTTGCTCAATTATGGCTTTTTATTGCCCCTGGTTTATATGAGAATGAGAAAAAATATATTCTCCCATTTGCAGGTATCTCTACTTTTATGTTTTTACTAGGAACTGCATTTGCTTATTGGGTAGTTATTCCTTTAGGATTTCAATTTTTATGGATGTTTGCAGGAAGTCTTGTAAATTTCTTGCAGACTCTTGATGAGTATGTAAGTATCTTTACCAAAATACTTTTTGGTTTTGGTGTAGCATTTGAATTACCTGTGATACTCTTCTTTTTGGGTATGCTAGGATTGATTACAGATAAAAACCTTAAAGACTTTTTTGGATATGCAGTACTTATTATTTTTGTTTTTGCAGCACTTTTAACACCACCTGATGTTATTACACAGCTTCTAATGGCAGGTCCACTTATACTCTTGTATGGTATTTCTATTATTATAGTAAAAATGATAAATCCTGAAAAAAGTGATGATGAAGATGAAAACAATGAAGAAGCAAATACAACCCAAGAGATAAAAAAACAGATAACAGAGGGTTAACTTGACTGATTTAGACCTTTTGACCACAAGCTACAACTATGACCTTCCAAAAGGTCATATAGCTACACACCCTGTTTATCCTCGTGATAGTGCAAAACTCCTTGTCTATAATAGAGCTACGGATACTATTACACATACTACTTTTACGAATATTTTAGAGCATATACCAAAAGAGTGCGAGATTTTTCTTAATGATACCCGTGTTATCAAAGCTAGAATTTTTGGGACTAAACCAAGTGGTGGTAGGGTAGAACTCTTATTTAATAAGCCTCTTAATGCTACAGAGTTTCTGGTAATGATACGAGGCAGAGTCAAACTAGGAACAAGCCTCCTCTTTGATGATACTCTAAAAGCTACGGTTACAAAACTTAATAGTGATGGCTCACGCATCGTAACATTTGAACACAATAAAAAATCTATAGGATTTGAAGAGTTAGTTGTGATACTAGATGAGATAGGGCATATTCCACTGCCTCCTTATATCCAAAGAGAAGATAACAAAGATGACCAAAAAGATTATCAAACACTCTTTGCCAAAAATGCAGGAGCCGTTGCAGCCCCTACAGCGTCACTTCACTTTACGCCAGAACTTTTTGCCAAGCTAAAACAAAACTACTCTACACATACAATTACTCTGCATGTAGGTGCAGGGACTTTTAAACCTGTAGAAGCAAAAGCTATACTCGACCACCCTATGCACTCTGAGTACTTTGATATTCCACAAGAATCTGCAACTACTCTTGATAGTGACAAACCTCTTTTGGCCATTGGTACAACAGTTACAAGAACTATAGAATATTATCATAGAACAGAGAAACAAAATGGGGAGTGTGACCTCTTTTTGAATCCTAGTAATCCACCTCAGAGAGTAGATTATCTATTAACTAATTTTCACTTACCAAAGAGTACACTTATTATGCTAGTAAGCTCTTTTATAGGAAGAGAAAAAAGCCTAGAACTCTATCACGAAGCCATAGCCAAAGAGTATAGATTCTTTAGCTATGGGGATGCGATGCTTATACTCTAGCTATCCACACTTCCCTGGTGCACATTTCATACCACCACATTTTCCTTCTAGTTTGCTTTTGATACTCCCTTGTTGCATCTCATCTAACATCTGCTGTGTCTCTTGGGGATAGACCAAAAATTGGTATGCTTTATAAATAGTAAAAAGTCCATACAAAATAACTAACATCGCTGCTAGTTTCATCATAGTACCACGCAATGAACCTTTTTGCAAAAACTTAGTAATAGAACCCAAAAAAAATAGAGCAGGAATAGTTGCCAAACCAAATGTTGCCATCACCACAGCACCCCAAAGAGGACTGGCAGTACTCGCTGCAAAAATAGCAAAAGAATAGACTAAGCCACAAGGAATAATACCATTGAGCATACCAAGCAGATAAAAACTACTTAATGATTTGTTTGAAATAAGTTTTCTAAAGCTATTTTGATACCATCCCTCTTTAGAGATAGAGAGCTCTGCGGAGTTTAAAAATTTAAATTTTCCTATAAGTGAAGCACCTGCGAGTATCATTAAAATACCTGTAAGCAAAAAAAGTACCCCTTTGGTTGTGGGGGTAAATGCTATCACTTGTCCCATCAAGCCAAACATAGCACCCAACATAGCATAAGTTGTAACGCGTCCAAAATTATACGCTAGATGAGAGAGTGTTTGTAAGAATCTTGATGCTTTGGGGTCTATCTTGGTAGACGAATATGCCACCACAATCCCACCACACATACCAATGCAATGCCCTACACTTCCCAAAAATGCTGTACTTAAAATAAGTATTAAATCAATGTTATTCATAGTGAAACTATAATCAAATTTTGTTAAAATAGTGTTAATATTTATAAAAGGTTCTCAAATGTTAAAAAACTTTCGACGGAATGTTATTAAGATGTTTCGTGAGTTTCTTGTTTATCATAATAGCTCACTAGAGTTTCGTGCCAAAGTCTTGACATTAATGATTGCATCTAATGAAGATATAAATACATGCGAAGATGAACTCCTCATAGAAATAGCTCATCAAATCTATAATAAAGATATCAATAGAGCAGAAATACTTATTGACACAGTCTATGAGTTTTTTGAAAAAATCAAAACAGATAATGGCTTAGATTTTGAGCATCTTATTATGCAAGTAGAGAGGGAAACTAGAACCATCAAGCGTTTTAGCTCCAAAATAGATATACCTACCCTCAAAAGATTTGGATGCTGTCTAGAAAAAGAAGATGATATTATTTTTCATCAAAGAATCATAGAATTTTTAGAAAGATTGAAAAAGGATTATGGGGGAGAAGATCCCAAATAAGTTGTAAAAGAACCTAGGCAGAGTAAAGAACTGCTGATAGTGCAGGAGCAGAGTATTGGAAAAAAGACCTAGAGAGCGGAGCAGTTAATAAATCTATTCTTATCTTGGCAGTAAGTCAATGGAGCAAAAGACGATGAATAGACAAATAAAGGGAAAAAGATGAAACAGACAATAAAGCTCCTGCTTCTTTTTCTAGTCATACTAGGAAATACTCTCTACGCACAAACCGACCAAGAAGCTATTATAAGTAGCGATAATAAAATAGAATGGGGATACTATTTCAAAAGAGATAGTTCAGAAAAAGAGAGATGGTTTATCTCTTCAACACTAGATAAATCAGATACTATATCTGTATTCTCTCTGATGCCTATGGAAGATGCAAAACCAGGTTGGGCTACCGTAGGCAAAAAAGTAGCTACTATAGACCTAGAGAAACAAAGCATATCTATAGCAGATATAGCCGACAATCCTAGCTTTGGATATTATGATGCAGGATGGAAAAAAAAGACAAATAATCCTAAAATTCAAGATGATATAGAACTTATACGAAACTCCTCAGTAGATATTAGATGGTGGTTCTTTAGAGCCTCTAATAACTCATGGTACATTATAAATAAAAACGGAACAGTTTATAAATTTGCCTCTAAAGATGAACAGTATGATTGGCAAGAAATAGATATGGACGATATGCAACCTGAATTTTATGTTGAGAGTGGGGTTAAAGGGGTTAGGTTTGGAGAAAGTGAAGATAATAATCTTCCAAATATAACTTTAGATAGTGTAATAAACAATGCATCTAATAATCAAAAAATTGAACCTATGGTTATTAAAAATAGTTTTAAAGAATATTATGCAAAGTTTGATAAAGATGTCAATATTGCAATTACTCTTAAACTTACTCCAATTTTCCAGCTACTTCATAAATAACTATGATTTTTATAAAAACATCATTTTAAAAATCTATGAAGATACAAATAGTCATAACCTTTTAAGACTACCAATGCTTGAGATTATTTCTTATAATTTAGATGATAATGCATCATTGAATAGTCTTCAAAAAGTATTTAGTAATAAAAATGATAATTCTCTTATTTTGGGTAAAACTGCAAAAAATTTAGCAAAAAAAGGAGTAGATATATCAAAAGAAGTAGAAGAGAGATACCCTTCATCAGATGGAATTGTAAAACCATATTATGCAAAAATTTTAGCTTTGGCTAAACCTAATAGTGCAAGAGTAATAATTGAAAAAGATATGGATAGAGAGATGGAGGGAAATAGAAAAATAAAACTTATTAGTGCCTTTGCCAAAACTGGCATTAATGATGATTATGTAATTAATAAACTTATGGATATGATTTATAATACAATACCAAATTCGCAATTTCATCCTTTTGAGAAAGAGTTATTTTCAAGTGTTATTGTATATAATATATCTAGGTCTAATAAGGATGATAGATTTACTAAACTAATAGATATAGCATCTACAAGTACCTTTCGTGAAGGAACTAGGACCAGTGCTTTGAGCGAATTATATTTTCAGTTAGAATCAAATAAAACTGTAGATAAGAGTGATATTAAAATTCGTTTAGAACAATTAATAGAGGATATACAATCCTCTGCTACATTAGGCAAACAAGAAAAAAAATATTTAGCTGACGAAACACTACAAATACTAAATATCTTAAAAGGATTTTAATTATGAAAAAATATTAGTAATAATTATATCAATAAGTATAAATTCTTTTGGTTTTGATATTAAAAATGCAAAAGTAGGAAGTACAATTATCAGTAATTGGAGTTATGTGGGTCATGCTGCTGTTGTTGTCAAAGAGTATACAAATTTAGGAACTGTACCTAAGAAATTTAGATGTGATGGATTATCGGAGTGGGTAACAGAAGTTGGACAAAATTCAATAAACCCAAAAGAAAGAAGTGGATTTTATGGGATGAATACACCATTTCAGAGACCAGTTTCAATTACAAAAAGTCCTGTTGATAAAATTGGAACACCAGATAAGCCTAAAATATCATTAATAGATGAGGGAATTTTGATAGAATTTTCTGAAGTAAGTGGAGCATGGAAAGAGGCTCTATATGCTATATATAAAACTGATTCACTGGATAATGTTGACCTTCTGAAAAAAAATATTATCTATTGTGACTATAATGAGTTAAAAAACTATATTGATGATAGAAGTGATGAAGAAGAAAATACTCAATATTACTACTTTTTAAAAGTAGGAGAGAGAACAGCAGATTGTGATAAGATGAGTGATTTTTCAGAATTATCAGAATATTCTACTTTGGAACGATTTGTTACTTGAGATAATAATCAAACTATAGTAGATACTAAAACAGCTTTAATATGGGATAATATTGAAGTACCAACATCAAACTGGATAGATTCATATAATATGTGTAGAGATTTACAGTTAGAATCTTATGAAGAGTGGTCATTACCTACAGTATCTGAATTAAAATCTATTGTAGACCCTGATAGTACTAATCATGCCTATAAAGAGTTTACTAAATTAGATGAAAAACCTTATGGATATTGGAGTAGTAATAAAATCATGGGATATAATCAATTTGTGTTAGAAGTCTTTAGCAAAATTAATGTGTCGGAGTGAGGGCATTCCGACAATACATATTAGAGACCTCATCGGCTATAAAGCATTTAGGGAGGTTTCTTCTATGGCTTTGGAAAATCCTTGAGTTTATATCTCTTTGAAGTGTTAGGAGAGTCCCCTTTAAAGAGTCAAAAATACAATATTTTTGACTCTTCTTCCTAAAACTTTTTACTTATAAATAGTTTTAAAACATTTATCTTTAGCAATAGTGTTAAATTCATATTTATACTCTGTTGCGTTTGTATCCTCTTTATAAGGCTCTTCACAAAAATTAAGTGTTCTTTTTGCTTCGTTCTCTTTTTTGAGTGTTGCTATAAGTTTATCTTCATTAAAGTTTTTTGTATTATAGTTTTTAACCTCTTTAGGGGATGCACATCTACTTGCATATTCTCTATAATCAAATTGGATAAGATAGCCTTGTTCGTTACTTTCTCCTGTATAATCATAACAGTCTAAAGAACTCCATACATTTCTAAACTTTGATTTAGCATCTATATCTACAATCTTTTCTGTTTTTTCTTTGCTACAATCTACACTCTCTTCTTCTGTGTAACATTTCCATTGAAACTCATCTTCAAAGTCATAAGTACCTGCTTTATCACCTACTAATCCAACTATACATTTAAATTCATTTTCTGAACATTTAGGCTCTTGTGCCTCTTTGTCAATTTTACAAAGCGAACTCACCTTATCTCCACTCTCACAATTCCAATAGTAGTAATCATTATCTTCACTGCTATTTGTCTCATTACCAACTTCACAACCATTCTTGATAGCATTATTACACGCTGGAGCATCTGCGGTAGGCTCTTTGGATATTTTACACTGATAACTTAGCGTATCTTCTATTTTGCAATACCAAAAATAGAACTCATCTGTCTGCTCTTCTCCCACTGAGAGACCACTTACACAACTATTTTTTACACTATTATCACACTCAGCTGTAGAGCTAGACTCTTTTTTTAACTCACACTGATTACTAATCTTGGCATTTTTATTTTGGCAAAACCAGATATAAGAGTCATCAGTCTCATAATCACCAATAACATCTCCATTCTCACACCCATTTTTGATATTATTATCACAAATACCATCTACCTCAATAGTAGCAATTGATTCAAAAGCGTTTAGAACACTCTCTTTGGTCATATCTATATCTTGCATAACACTATATGCCATCTTGATATTATCTGAAGATGAGTTCATAAACTCTAATCCAACGGCTGTTTTATTCTCTAATATAACAGCGTCATCATCTACTGCACCATTGATAATTGCTAAGATAAAAACCGATTTAGAGATACTCCCCTCTTTTAACTGTTCTATCCAATAGGCTTCCCCTGTATTATCAGGGTCTCTTTTGAAAAGATTACTATAGATAGAATCCACAAAATTCTCATCTCCATAACCATCTGGATACCGTACTTTTGTCTCCTCTTGTTCAAAAAAACTTGTGGCAATCTCCTCTAGGGTCAAGTTAGAACTCTCCACCCAATAATCAACTCCTGCTCTCTCTGGTGCTCTATCAAATGTAGCTACATAGAGTTTTGTTACGCTATCTTCATTAACCTCTTGTGCATAGAGCGTAATGCTTAATAGGAAATAACCCAAAACAATCACCCTTTTTAGTATGGTATTCATCTCTCTTCTCCTCTTTTATTAAAAAAATTTTAGATTCAATAAAGATCTAATCAATAATTATAGCAAAAGAGTTCCTATATATCTTGTTTTTTATCTATATTATAGTATTTTACGCCAACCAAATAATTATTTTCAAGGATACACTTATGAGTTATGCCATCGAGTCATTTGACCCAGAAATTTATGAAGCAATAGAGAATGAATTAGAGAGACAAACAGATCACCTTGAGATGATCGCTAGTGAAAACTTTACTTTTCCAGAAGTGATGGAAGCTATGGGTTCAGTCTTTACAAATAAATATGCAGAGGGTTACCCATATAAGAGATATTATGGTGGATGTGAGTTTGCTGATACTGTAGAACAACTCGCTATTGATAGAGCCTGTGAGCTTTTTGACTGTAAGTATGCCAATGTCCAACCACACTCAGGTAGCCAAGCAAATGGTGCAGTCTATGCAGGACTTCTTAAAGCAGGAGAGAAGATACTTGGTATGGATTTAAGCCATGGTGGTCACCTTACACATGGCTCTAAGCCAAGCTTTTCAGGCAAAAACTACCAAAGCTTTACTTATGGTGTAGAGCTTGATGGTCGTATCAACTATGAAAGAGTTTTGGATATTGCCAAAATTGTACAGCCAAAAATCATTGTGTGTGGAGCATCTGCCTATGCTAGAGAGATAGATTTCAAAAAATTTAGAGAGATAGCTGACGCAGTGGGTGCGATACTCTTTGCAGATGTAGCACATATTGCTGGTCTTGTAGTAGCTGGTGAACACCCTAGCCCTTTCCCTTATGCTGATGTAGTTACTACTACTACTCATAAGACGCTTGCAGGTCCTAGAGGTGGTATGATTATGACCAATGATGAAGCGATTGCCAAAAAGATAAATTCTGCTATCTTCCCTGGACTCCAAGGTGGTCCACTAGTGCATGTGATTGCTGCAAAAGCGGTAGGATTCAAACATAATCTCACTGATGAGTGGAAGTCTTATGCAAAGCAAGTCAAATTAAATGCCTCTAAGTTAGCTGATGTTCTTATAGCTAGAGGGTATGATATTGTCTCTGATGGTACAGATAATCACCTTGTATTAGTCTCTTTCCTCAACAAAGATTTTTCAGGCAAAGATGCTGATGCAGCTCTAGGCAATGCAGGTATCACTGTGAACAAAAACACAGTTCCCGGTGAAACAAGAAGCCCATTTGTAACTTCTGGTATCCGTGTAGGTTCTCCTGCTTTGACTCGCAGAGGTATGAAGGAGGCAGAGTTTGAGATTATCGGAAATAAGATTGCTGATGTATTGGATAATATCAACGATAGCCAGCTTCATGCAACTATCAAAGATGAGATGAAAGAACTTGCTCAAGGTTTTATCATCTATGACAAAGCCATTTATTAGGATAGATTATCTTTTTAGATGCGTTAGATCTTGATAGATCACACTACTATATCAAACGAAATTCGATTGTCCAAAAGATATCTTTTGACAATCGAACATTTTATGCAAAATTTGAACGCATAGATGAACCACTCACCCAAACTGTACTTTTACAACACCTTAATCGTGACTATATCATAGCCTCTCCACTCCTTCAAGATAATAAAACAAACTATCTTGTTATAGACTATAAAGGTTATGATTTTCTAAAATTTTATCATCTAAGTAAAAGTCTTATGCATTCATATCAGATACAAAAGTATAAGCACTACAAAGGTCGAAAAGAGAACTCAATACAGCTTATAATTAGTGTAGAAAATTTATCTTTGGACGAAGCCGACGAGATCTTACAGAAAATTTCTGATGCTTTAAGTATGAGAATAACCAAAGCATGGCAATGCCTCCCTGATAAAAAACTTCCTAACGAATATAATATATTAACTCTTCCTTATAAAGAGATTTTTAATTATTAAAAGAGTATTATTCTTGTGCTTTAGTATTTTTAAATTAAAGGAAAAAAATGAAAATTATTTCTACACTTATGAGTACAACACTCACACTTATAGTCTATAGCTCTCTCTCGTTAGCTCAAGAGAATCTATCAATAAAAACTGTCAAGACTACTAACCCAACAAAAACACACTGGGGATACACAGGTCATAGCTCAGCAGAAAAATGGGCAGAGCTTTCACCAAAAAATAAAATATGTGCTACAGGTAAGAATCAATCACCTATCAATGTTATAACTTCTATAGATGCAGACCTTGAAGCACTTGCTATTGCTTATACAAACCCATCTTCATCTGTACTTAATAATGGACATACTATACAGGTTAATATGCAAGCAGGAAATACTTTGAATATTGATGGAATCTCTTTTGAACTTAAACAGTTTCATTTTCATACACCAAGTGAAAACAATATAGACGGCAAATCATTCCCACTAGAAGCACACTTTGTACATCTGGACAAAGATAATAATATTGCTGTTCTTGCTTTGATGTTTGAAGAGGGTGAAGCCAATGCAAACCTAGCAAAAATATGGGAAAAAATGCCTCTAAAAGCTAATGAGAAAAATAGTATAATTTTAGAAGATATTGCTTCTGTTCTACTTCCTAGCCAGAGAGAATATTACCGTTTCAACGGTTCACTCACAACACCACCATGTACAGAAGGCGTACGATGGTTTGTCCTTAAAACCCCTGTAAGTATCTCCAAAGGGCAAGTAGCCAAATTTCTTAAAGTTATGAAACACCCAAATAATAGACCTATCCAAGCGACTAATGCAAGGGTTATTGTAAAGTAACACTTGACACTATATAATATATTCTGATATACTTCTTTATAAAAAGGAGTGTCAGAATGAAAATAAAAATTTTTCCCAATACAAAATGGGGTAAAGCTAGGTTTTCACTGCTTATTGGTTTTTTGTTATATATCTTTTTATCACCTCTGTATGGATATATTACTTATAAACCCAAAGAGGGGGATATTATATTTCAATCTCTCCCTTTTGCTGAGCTTACAAAAGTCATTGAGGGAGTAACAAACTCACCCTATTCTCATACAGGATTACTTGTTCAAAAAGATGGTTCATGGTATGTTAGAGAAGCTATAGGAAGTGTCAAAGATACACATTTGTATCTTTGGATTTTACGCGGAAGAGGAGATAGTTTTGCGGTGTATAGATTTAAAGAAGCCTATCAGAAACATATCAAAGAGACCCTGCTAGAGAGTGCTAAATTTTTGGGAGAGCCTTATGATTTCTTTTATAAATTAGATGATGCAAAAATTTACTGTTCGGAACTTATCTTCAAATCTTACAAAAGAGCTACTTCGGAGAATTTGGGTAAACTTGTAAAACTAGAATCTCTTAATTGGAAACCATACAAAGATTTTATACTCTCTATAGAAAATAAAATCCCACTAGATAGAATTATGATTACACCCAAAGACCTCTCAGAAGCACAGCAAATATATCAAGTATATTCAAACTATTGATATATTACATCCACTCCACTACCTTAGAGACCTCATCGGCTATAAAGCATTTGATGGAGCTCTCTTCTATGGGTTTGTTGGGGATTATGGCTTTGGAGAAGCCTTGGGTTTGTATCTCTTTGAGGCGTTGGGAGAGTCCGCTTACTTCTCTAATCTCTCCTGTAAGGCTGACTTCGCCTATAAATATTGTCTCTGTGCTAAGTTCTCTATCTCTGTAGCTACTCAAAATAGCAGCGATAATAGCAAGGTCTGCGGAGGGTTCGTTGATTTTGATACCTCCAGAGATATTAATAAAGACATCATAAGTACTCAAAGGTAAATCTAACTTTTTTTCCAAAAGAGCCAAAAGCATTGTTAAGCGGTTATTGTCAAATCCTGTGGAGCTTCGTTTGGGGTGGGAGTAGGCTTCACTTACAAGGGCTTGTACTTCTATGATAATTGGGCGACTTCCTTCCATTATAACGGTCAGTGCAGAGCCTGATTGGAGTTTGTCTTTGTTAAAGAACTTTCCTGCCATGCTTTTGGCATCATTGAGTCCCTCTTTGTTCATCTCGAATATACCTACCTCGTTAGTAGAGCCAAAACGGTTTTTGAAGCCTCTAAGGATTCTTAGCTCTGAATTGGTATCACCCTCAAAATAGAGTACAGTATCTACCATATGCTCTAGTACTCTAGGTCCTGCTATTGAACCATCTTTGGTAATATGCCCAATAATAAAGATGGGGATATTCCTAGATTTTGCAACACGCATCAACTCAAAAGTGATGGTTCGCACCTGTGTCACAGAACCAGGGGCAGAGGGGGTCTCTTCGGAGTAGAGAGTCTGTATGGAGTCAATTACAATAAAGGCATACTCCATCTCCTCTATCTCCATAAGCACAGATTGCAGATTGATTTCAGAGAGTAGATAGAGCTGGTTGTGGTTGGCTTCTAGGCGGTTTGCACGCATCTTTATCTGTGATGCGGACTCCTCTCCTGATACATAGAGTACTCTTTGGTTCTCTCTTGCTAGGTTTCCTGCTATTTTGAGCAGAAGTGTAGACTTTCCAATCCCAGGGCTTCCACCAATAAGCGTAAGAGACCCAGGGACTATCCCACCCCCTAATACCAAATCTAACTCTCGACTGCCAGAGCTAAAGCGGATAATATTATCTTCTGCCACCTCTGTGATGGGAATTGCTTTGATAGTGTTGGTTTTGGGGTTAGAGGAGGCTGTCTCTTTGAGGAATTGTATCTGCTGAGTACTAAGCTCTACAAGAGTGTCCCACGCACCACAACCTGTACATTTTCCCATCCATCGAGGAGACTGAAACCCACACGCCTGACACTCAAAGAGCGTTTTTTTCTTTGCCATAAAAGCGATTAAAAGAAATAATGCAAGGCGATACTAAAGCCTGTTATTTTATCAATAGCCATAACATCTTCTACACTAAGATAGCGGTAATCTATACTCAGGTCAAGTTGGTCAGAGATGTAGTACATCAAACCTATATTAACTCCTATAGTATATCCATCAGAAGAGATACTCTCTAGTGTGTCCAAATCTAATATCTCTGTAGGAGTATCACCAGTATCAATCCAGCCTCCTGATGCACCTATATAGATACGACCCAATCCCGAAAATAGTCCTGCTACAATAGTGCGGTCTACTTGGATAAGAAATGCTTTATATTCATCAAAATTCTCTTCATAGGTAAAAGAGGTTCGCCAAACATTATTTTGCATACCAAATCTAAAACCAATAAGAGCATTATTCTCAAAATCGCTATTATATGCCCCAACAAGACCTATAAATGGATACTGCTCTACCTCTTCGATAATTATCTCTTTAGCATGCATCTGTGTAGCGTCTGCTTGGAGAGTAGGAGAGAAGAGAAGTGCCAAAAGAAGAATAGAGATAAAATTTTTCATAGTAGTGTTGTCCTTGAATATATATTGTCTTTAAAGTATATCATATTTTTTCCCAAACTGTTCCTTGATGTGTATCCATAATCATAATATCCATACTCTCTAACTCATCTCTAAGAGCGTCACATAAAGCAAAGTCTTTCTCTTTTTTGGCTTGGGTTCGTTGTAAGATAAGTGCCTCTATCTGCTCTTTTAGCTCTTGGTCTACACCAATTTGAAAATACTCATAAGGCTCTTTCCCTCCAAAGCCTAGAAGCTCAAAGATATAATCTATATTTGCTAGAACCTCTTTTTTGAGAGCTTTCTCTTTGGGGTTGTTATCTAATCTCTCATTTGTCTCTGCTACCATCTGGTCTATGACACTCAAGGCTACAGAGACATTGAGGTCATCACTCATAGCATCCAAGAGAGCTTTTTGAAAACCTTTGGCTACAGTAGATGCTTTGGAGGGGGTGACTCTCTTTTTGAGTCTATAGAGCTTGTCTAGTCTCTTTTTGCTTGTAAGTAAATCCTCTTCGTTGAAGTTAAAATCATTACGGTAATGTACAGAGCCTAGGTAGTAGCGGAGAATCTCACCATCATATATATTGAGAGCATCTTTGAGGAAAAAGCTATTACCAAGAGACTTGCTCATTTTTTCTCCATCAATCTGCACAAAACCATTATGCATCCAGTATTTGGAGAGTTCATGCCCACTTGCACATCTGCTTTGTGATGCTTCATTTTCGTGATGCGGAAAGAGCAAATCGGCTCCACCTGCGTGAATATCTATGCTATACTCTTGTGTCCCTACAAAATGCTTGGCAATCATAGCCGAACACTCTATATGCCACCCTGGGCGACCTGAAGAGAGTTGTGTATCAAAACAGATTATATCTTGGCTACTACATGCTTTCCAAAGAGCAAAATCTTTTGGGTTTTTTTTGACTTGGTTGACCTCTATACGGCTCTGTGTGACTGCATCATCTGCTACACGGTGCGAGATGCTTCCATAGAGACTATCTTTGGATGTATCAAAATAGACATCTCCACTCTCTACACGGTAGGCAAACCCTAGATTGATAAGTTTGAGTATCATCTCCTCTATTGCCTCCATAGACTCTGTTGCTTTGGGTTGGAGTGAGGCCTCTTGGATATGAAGAGCAGACATCTCTTGTTTGTAGCTAGAGATGTAGTACTCTGTAATCTCTTTGAGTGTTTTGCCTGTCTCTTGAATCTTGGTAATAATCTTATCATCTACATCTGTAAAATTTTGGGCAAGTGTGACATTGTAGCCTAAGGCTTTGAGTGTTCGTACAAGCAAATCAAAACTAAGAGAGCTTCTAGCATGTCCTAGATGTGCGTTATCATAGACAGTAGGACCACACAGATAGATAGATACTTCACCATCAATAATAGGTTCAAAAAGAAGTTTTGTTTTATGTAGCGTGTCATATATATACATAATGGCGTACCTTATAGATTTATTTTTGAAAGTATATCTAAAATATTATTCTATTTTGAGATAATGATAAAAAAGGAATAAACATGGCAAAAGTATTGGTACCACTAGCAGAAGGATTTGAAGAGATTGAGGCTGTAGCTCTGATTGATATTATGCGTAGAGGTGGGATTGAAGTAGTGAGTGCCTATCTTAATGGTGAGCTTGACACAGCATTAGTAACAGGGGCTAATGGGATTACACTCCAAGCAGATGTTCCTATTAAATATGCTCTTGTTGATGAGTATGATATGATTGTACTTCCTGGTGGTTGGGGTGGTACAGAGCATTTGGCTCAAAATGAGTTAGTACAAAATCTGCTCAAAGAGTTTAAAGCCAAAGATAAATATATTGGTGCGATGTGTGCTGGTCCGTATGCTCTGCATGTAGCAGGAGTACTTAGCCACACCTACACATGCTACCCATCAGCCGAAGAGAAGATTAAACTCGATGGCTATACAAGCTCTCAAAAAGTAGTTATTGATAACAAAGTAATCACCTCTAGGGGACCTGCTACTGCTATCTGTTTTGCATTAAGTATAGTCAAAGAGCTAGTGGGTGATGAGAGCTACGAGGCAGTAAAAGCAGGAACGCTTACTGACTTTTGCTAAGACTCCTTTTTGGGTGGGATTGATGTAAAATAGCCTATTACAAGCATCATCAATCCTACACTCACAAAAGATATAATTCGCTCTATTGTAGCACTATTTGAGAGTTCTACAACAAAGAGCTTGGCTATCACAACGAGGAGTAACCCCATACCACTCAACCACACATTACGGCTTTGATATTTTTTGCCCAAAAGCATCATCGAAATAGCAATACTACTCCAAAGAATAGAGACTCCTGACTGAAACACCAAGCTATCAAGCAAAGCCACAATCTCATACTCTACCCCAAAATAGAAGTGTATAGTTCGTGCTAAGAGTACACTAACTAATACAATCAATAGCAAAAAGGCACTTAGAAAGAGAGCCGTTTTATCATGGGATATAAAATTATCTCTATAGATAATAAGCCAATATATCAAAAGCATAACGCCTACTATCTGTAGCAAATCCAAAGGATTAAATATTGGGATATAACTCAAAGGCAAAGGGTTAGCATCTAAGGTAAATCCATATAACTGCCACACTCCTAGCATAAACATCAATCCCCCTACTCCAACTAGACGATAATTTTGACTATATTTTTCAAGTGATAGGGGTAAAAATCTTTTGCTAAAAAGGATTCCAACTATAAATAGAGTAGGTACACTCCCTAATCCTATTGCTTGGTAAGTTAGGTTAGAACTGAGTAACTTACTATGGTAATGAGACTCTATGATAAGCAGTGATATTAAGACCCATAATCCTATAGGATGCAGACGATTTTGGTAACTCCAAGAGCTATCAAAACGGTATAAGAGAATAAAATGCAGAAGAAAAAAGAGCATAATTGCAATAAATCCTATACCCTCAAAAGGATGAGAAGTAGCGTATTTGGAGAGGAGTGTAATAAAAAATATAATGCCTACAAAAAGATAGAGTTGGAGTATATCTACAAGCCTATGCCAGTTGAGTCTAGTTGCAATTATTATAAGGAGTGCTGTATGTATAGCAATGTATATAAGCATACTATTGCCTTGTGGAAAATCAAGAATCTCTGTTTGGAGTAGACCAGAGAATATCAAAACTCCTAGAGCTATATATAAAAATAATTGTGAACTCACATCTAAAATATCATCTTTTTTTAATGAGTATAAAAGATAAGATGTCCAGAGCAAAGCACCTACTATAATAGTATATTCCAAAAAAACAGCATTCATAAAAGCTCTCTCAAAAGAAGAAAATAGAGAGTGAAGGATAAATAACAAAACTGAGAATATCTCTAAAACCTGCCCAATAATTCTAAGAAAATTGCGATTTTGTTGTAGAGCTATCCATATAATAGCCACAGATTCAATTGTCCACAAAGAGAGGCTTATATCATCGTCAAAAATATACGGTATAGCTATAGTATAGAAGATAACACCTAATACCAAAAATGATTGGGCAAGGAGTTTTATCTGAGCAAACCTAAAGAGTATCTTGGCAAGAATCATATAAAATGACCCCACCACAATAGCACTATACAAGACTCCATTTTCTATCTCGTATACTAAAGCTGTTTGCAGTGAAAACGCTATAAGAGGCAGACCAAATATCAAAGTTACATCCAAAAATTTATCAAGTTGCCAAGGCTGTTTGAGGCTAAAGAGCAGAGAGATAGCTATATAAAAGAGAAAAAAGAGTATCAAAAATGGCTCTGTACTCATCAATAATTCTGGCTCATAACGCAAAATACCCCAAGCTGTAGCAATAACAAAAGTAAAAAAGAACCCACTAATATTTAGTACTCGCCACGAACGGTACCAAGCTATAGCAAAAATACCTAGATTGAGGAGTGCATAGTAACTAAACAGAACTATATGTGAGCCACTACCATCCGAGACCAAAATAGGAGACAAAAATCCACCCACAGTAGCAAAAAGTGCCAAATAAAAAGCATTTTGTACCACCGCCAAGAGTGAGCCTACCCCTACAATAAAAAACATAATAACAAAAGCCAACTCCAAAGGTAAAAGAGCATAGAGTTTGGAAGCCCCAAAGACTACAAGATAGAGTACTCCTATACCTAACCCTTGAAGAGTAGTCCCATACTGCTCCTCTTTCAAGCGTAATCTCCACCCAATAGCAATCATGGCTAAGGCTACTATTGTAAGACCCATAAGTCGCACATGAATAGTTACAAAATTATTTTGGGCAACATATTTAACAAAAAATGCCAAACCAAAAAAAAGTACAACCCCACCAATCTTGACGACTATATTGCCTCTACTAAAATACTCTTGAATAAACTGAGGCACTCTAAAGAGTGGTTTTTGGGGGATATAAACCTGAGTATCACTTATAAAAATATCTTTTTTGGGTCTCATCATACTTATCTCTTTTTCAAGAGAAGTAATCCGTTTATGGAGTGAATAGATAATAATAAAAAGTGCTATATATATGATATATTCCATCCTCTATTATAGCGAAAAATTACTCTTTTTTTATTTATTATTATTACTCTGATAGTTATTATTTTATTAGTAATACTTAAGCTTCTATTATATTTGTACGAGTATAATTATTATTACAAGATAGATAAACTATCAATTTTATGTAAGGAGAATGATATGAGTATAGATTTAAGTGCCATAGCTACAAACTTTAACTGTTCTGTAGACGAGGTAAAAGGTATGTTAACAGAGGTTAGTGCAGAACTTCCTAATATTATTGATATAATAAATGTATCTATAGATTCTGAAGATTTTACTAGTGTTATTATGGCTTCGGATATGATAACAACACATATTAGTCATTTTCAGTTAACTACTATGCAAACTGCTGTAAATTCATTAATAGCAAGTGCTAATACTAGTGATAAAGCTAGTTGTGAATCTCATTTTCAATCTCTTAAAGATGCTATTAGCGAACTAGAAAGTATACTTTAAGAAGATAGTACAAAGTAATTTAGCTTTATGATTGATAAGCTATAATAAGTATTATAGAAAAAATTACACTTAAGGAATAATTATGACAACACCTCACAAACTGCTCTATGCTATAGGAGTTAGTCTGCTACTAGGAACCTCTTCTCTCTTAGCATCACAACTAACAGCCCAAGATGTAGCTAAAAAAGCTTATGACTACTTAGATACAAAAGAGAAATATGCATTTGATGCTATTATTGTTAATCAATTAGATGAGAATAAAAATACTCATACTGTTTCAGTCAAAGTAGATCGTCCTCATAATGTTCGTATTGATGTTACAGGTGACCTTAAAAAAAGAACTAGTTATATTAATAATGGAATGTATACAATTATAGATTATGACTACAACTACTATGGTCAATTAAAAACACCAAAAACTATTAACGGTACTTTAGATTATATATTTGAGAATTTTGATATTAAAGCTCCTTTAGCACAACTTATCTATAGTGATATGGGTAAAAGAGTAAAATTTAAAAAGAGTAAATACTTTGGTACAGTAGATGTACAAGGTGTTCTTTGTGATTATATAGCATTTTCAGACAAACAAAAAGAGGTTCATATATGGGTTGCAACAGGTGAAAAACCATTAGTAAAACATTATATTATTATTACTAAAAATCGTAAAGATACTATCAAAAAAGTTACAACTATATTTTGGAAAGACAAAAAAAAGATAGTAGATAGTGATTTTGTTTTTACTGCTCCTAAAAATGCTAGTAAAATCTCTATAGAACCTATACAATAAAAAAGGAAATCGTATGAAAAATAAAAATTTTATTTTCGCTAAATTTGCTATTGTTGCCGTAGCAATAGGATTTTTGTCTCCATCAATAAGTATTCAAGAAAGTAGACAATACAATAACCATAGTATATTAGATGCTCAAATAAATATATCATTTATGAACAAAGCAGAAGCTAGACGAGGAAGAGGTGGCGGTGCTAATCGAAATAGAAGTGCAAACCGTAACA
>JADGDQ010000022.1 GCA_016744805.1 Sulfurovaceae bacterium | reverse complement strand
TTGCTGTTGATGCAACACTAAAAATAAAAAAAGATGTAGAACAAAGAGCAAAGATTTCTCTTGTTGATAGTTCTCAAGGTATATCAGCATCATTAAGTGAAAAGTTTTTTTCTATTTTACTTTCAGATTTAAAAATTAGTGGGCATTTTATAGCAGATAAAAATCACCATAAAGAGAGTAGTTACAACTCTGTAATAGCTCCACAGTTTAAGTCAAAAGAGTATATTCTAAAATATAGACTCTCACAAGGAGCAGGGATTAAAGTAGATATAGCTCTTATCAGTGCTAGAGATGGTCGTACACTTACTACAAAAGATTATCGGATCTCATCTGCATCTAAATACCCATTTTTGGCACATAAAGTAATTAGTTATATTAATGATGTATTACAGTATCCTGATATTAGTTGGATTAATCGTTATGTTGTTTTTTCACGATACACAACAGCCAAAAGAAGTGAAATCGTATTAGCTGATTATACTATGAATTTCAAAAAAATAGTTATTAGGGGTGGATTAAATCTTTTTCCTAAATGGGCAGATAAAAATCAGAGAAGTTTTTACTATACAGCATTTTCTGGAAATAAACCAACACTTTATAAACTTAATATTTATAATGGTTCAAAATCACGAATAGTCTCATCACAAGGTATGCTTGTCTGTTCTGATGTAAGTAGTAATGGTGCTAAAATTTTGGTGACAATGGCTCCAAATGCACAACCTGATATTTATGAAATGAGTGCAAATGGAGGCTCACAAAAACGAATTACAACTTTTTCTGGAATTGATGTTAGTGGTAAATATATTGGTTCAGGGGCTATAGCTTTTGTCTCAAATAGAATGGGGTACCCTAATATTTACAAAAAAGCAATTAATAGTTCTGCTATATCCCAAGTGGTATTTCGTGGTAGAAATAATAATGCTGTAGATACACACAAAAATAAAATAGTCTATGCAAGTAGAGAGAGTCACAAACGATATGGTCAAAATAGTTTCAACCTCTATCTTACACATACCAATGATTCTAGTACACGCCCTCTTACTTCTAGGGGAGTTAATCAATTTCCTAGATTTTCTGCTGATGGGAGTACTATACTCTATATCAAGCAGTATCAAAATAGAAGCTCTATAGGGTATATTAATCTTAAAAGCAATCAAAATCTTCTTTTTCCTTTGGGTGAAAAAGTTCAATCAATAGACTGGTAATAAAAGAGATATTTAAAGGATATATACATGATAAAAAAAATAGTAATAGGGAGTTTTTTGGCTCTACTTCTTTTGAGTGGATGTGCAAAAAAAGATCCAAATCCATCACTTGGAAATAACTTTAATAACAATGATGTAGCTACTGATGTAGTCACTATTGATGAGAGTGCTAACAATAGCTATGATGCGTCAAACCCTAATGGATTTAATAGCAGTACAGATGGAATGAAGAGTGTCTATTTTGATTTTGGTGGATATAATATTACTTCCCAAATGCAAGGGGTTCTCTCGTTTAACAGAGATATTCTCTCTCAAAAACTTGGTAATAAAAAGCTAAAGCTTGAAGGAAACTGTGATGAGTTTGGAACAGATGAATATAACTATGCCCTAGGACTCAAAAGAACAAAAGCAGTTATGGATAGTCTTATCTCTTTGGGTATTCCTCCAAATCAAATTGACTTTGTAAGTTTTGGTGAGAGTAATCCTCAGTGTCGAGAAGCTACAGATGCATGTTATGCAAGAAATAGAAGAGTTGACCTTGGACTTACAAAATAAGCCAATGAGAAGACTTATCTCTTTTTTACCTCTTCTTATTCTTTTAATAAGTCCTGTTCATGCACAACCTTTTGAACAGGGGGATAATGAACCTAACTCACAAAAAAATAGAGATGAAATTGCTCTACTCAAACAGCAAGTAGCTGGACTTACTGAACGATTAGATGGAGTCACTACCCTAATAGAGGGATTTAATGGTGTGATTCAAGAGCTAAAACAACCTAAACAGAGTCCTCTTCTAGAAGAAACACAAATGAGATTTGATGTTTTAGAAGCAAAAGTAGCACTTTTGAGTAAAGGAAATCTCTCGGAACTACCTGATAGCGATAATGAAACAAATCAAAGCAAGAAAAAAGAAGAACCCAAAATAGAACCAAAAAAAGAACCTGTATCCAAGCTCTCTACTATCCCAACATCTAAATTATACTCTCAAGGAGTTCGCCTCTTTTTGAAACATAAATATAGTGATGCCGAAGAGCGTTTTACTATAACTAAAACCAAAAATTATAAACCTGCTGCAAGCAACTATTATTTAGGTGAAATAGCCTACAGCACACACAAGTATTCTAATGCTATCTCTTATTTTAAAAAGAGTATTCAACTCTATGATGAAGCAAGTTATAATGATATGCTCCTACTTCATACAGCTATATCATTAGAAAAAATAGGTGATAAAGAACAAGCCAAAAACTTTTATCAAACACTTATTCAAAGCTATCCTGATGCATCTACAGCCTCTATAGCAAAAGAAAACCTGAAAAAACTCTAAAGGGAAATATACGCATGACACAAGAGGCATACCAAGCACTATTATCAAGAGATTACACAAAAGCATTTAAACTCTATACACAATTAGTAGAAGAGAAAAATCCAGTAGCATATTACTATTTGGGTTTTTTATATTTTAATGGTTTTGGAGTAGAACGAGACATCACAAAAGCACACGCTCTTTACCTAGAATCAGCCACACGAGAAGTACCTGTAGCTCAATTTGAAGTAGCTATGATGCTAGAAAATGGAGATGGCTGTAGACAAAATTATTCAGAATCTGCATTTTGGTACGAAGAGGCTGCAAAACGAGGAAATATGGATGCTTATAACAACCTAGCTGTCTTATTTAAAGAGGGATTAGGGGTCGAACAAGATTATAAAAAAGCATTTATACTCTTTAAAAAATCAGCCGATTCAGGCAATGCACAGGCACAATTTAATATTGGTGCTATGTATGACCAAGGTTTAGGCTGTGAAGTAAGCCAAGAAAAAGCCATAGAGTATTGTAGAAAATCTGCACACAATGGACACCAAAAAGCCAAAGAGCTTATGTTTAGATTGCAACTTGATGGTGCTATTGCATTTTAATAAAAGGGATTTTATGCGTTATATTAGAATATATATATTTACAACTATAGTACTGTTTTTAACAGCTTGTGGGAGTTCATCTACTACACCTACGGTAGAGACAAGTACCGTAGAAACCACAACAGTCGAGACCACAACGGTAGAAACCACAACTCCAACTCCCTTAGAGAGTACAACAGAATTAGTGCGTGTAGCATGTGTGGGTGATAGTCTGACCAATGGATATAAACTAGATGAGTCTCAAAGCTATCCTGTACAACTCTCTACTCTTTTAGGTGATGGGTGGTCTGTAGGAAGTTATGGAGTAACCAACACTACTCTACTCCAAAAAGGCGATGACCCCTATACACATACCCAAGAGTTTGCACAATCACTAGCAGTTGCACCAAATATAGTCGTAATACTCCTAGGGAGTAATGACTCAAAACCATATAATTGGCAATATAAAGATAATTTTGTTGCAGACTATACAGCACTCATTACAAGCTATCGAGCATTAGAGAGTAACCCACAAATATGGATAGCCTACCCAACCCCTGCCTTCCCAGGAATGGCAGGTATCTCAGGAACTACCATAATAGAAGAGATTATCCCTCTTATAAATATAGTAGCTCAAAATACTGGCGTAGGAGTGATAGATCTCTATACTCCATTAAGTGGTAGAGGAGACCTCTTCCCTGATACAGTCCACCCTAATGCAGAGGGAGCTACAATTATAGCTCAAACTGTATATAATGCTATCTACTAGTAAAGAGAGTCTGAATGGAGTACAAACTCCAGCACTTTCTTATCAGACATTTCGCAGGGTTTGAGCATACCATCTTTGAGTGTGGGGTAGTAGTTGCCACTCACGACATCCTTACCCCCTAACTCCTCAGCATATATTTTGATAAGTTTCCCATCAAGCAGAGTCTCTTTGCGTAATAGATAGCGTTTGCCCTGATAGTAGACATCATTGGCTCCATTTGGAAGGGCTAGGAGTTTGCTGTAAAATTGGGTTTTGTTTAGGTGGTTTGACATTATTTTCTTTCTCGTAACGATGGTCTCCGTCGTTATGTATACTATTTTTTAGACTTTCTTTTACTAAATGAAAATAACAATATAAATAAAGAAACAGTTGCACCAATAGTAATTATCCAATTTATTTGGTTTCTTGAGTAGTGATACTTTCTATAAATAATGAAAAATCTTTATAGTAGGTTGTATGAGCTCCAATTATCTCCCAACTCTGATTAAAAGCTGGTCGAGACATTGCATATTTTATTCCACTTTCCCATTCTAGCCAAACTTTTTCACTAATGTCTTTTGATTGCCAAAGAAAATATTCTTCACTACATAAATCAAAATATACACGCATATAACGCAAGGTTTTATCTTTTTCTTCCACAGAAAGATTATCTATATTAAAATCTTCTTCAGTAATTGTCCTAGGAAAATTTAAAATTATTTCTTGGTATCTTTTTGTATACTCTGCAAAAAAATTTAATTGCAATTGTTTTCTAAAGTTTCTAACTGTAAAAAATAAAGCACCTGCGGTTGATAATATTATACCTAATTGAATCATATCTGATAATTCCACTAAAAATCCTTTTAATTTTTTTTGTTACCGCTTCCTCTTATAATACTCCACAACCCCCAGCCCTATCCCAACAACTACAAAGATAATCACAATAGAGCCTATGATGACCTCTATGCCTACAGGCTGAGTGAGGTCAAACATTTATACTACCTCTGCACATCTAGGGCAGGCACTCTCTTCGTCTACAGAGGCAAATCTCCAGCATCTTGGGCATTTGGCTTGTGTGGCTTTGTGGATGGTGTATGTAGTGCCATCTGCTTCAAAAGAGGCTATCTCTTCGCCTTGACTTTGGGTTGTCAGGGCAGAGACTACGAACCAATCTTCTAGGTCTTTGCTATCACTCATCACAAACTTCTCTACAGCACCAGCTATCTCTACTTCGAGAGTGGATTTGATGGTTTTTTCTTTTTTGAGTTTGTCTACAGCTTCGGAGAACTTCTCTCTGGCAACGAGTAGGGCTTCATCATCGAAACTCTCAGCAACATCTGGTAACTCCTCATAGACGAGGTCAAATACACTCTCCATATCGCCTTTGAATATCGCAGGGGCGTAGTCTAGTATCTCATCGGCTGTGTAGGTGAGTACTGGGGCGATGAGTCCTAGCATAGATTTGGAGATGAGAGCCATGGCTGACTGTGTGGCTCTTCTGGTGGTGCTATCTTTTGCTTCGCAGTAGAGGCGGTCTTTGGTGATATCCATATAGATTCCACTAAGTTCATTGGTGATAAAGTGGTTGAGGATAGCAAATCCACGCAAGAAATCATAGCTATCAAACGACTCTTTAACTTCAGCAAAAACTGCTTTGGCTTTGATAAGTATCCATCTATCGAGTTCACCATAAGCAGTAGGCTCTACGATAGCATCAAGGTCATCAACATTGGCGAGGAGAAACCTAAAGGTATTTCGTATCTTTCTATACTGCTCTGCTGTCTGTTTGAGTATACCATTAGAGATTTTGAGGTCACTTTGATAGTCGCTGAGGGCTACCCATAGACGGAGTATCTCTGAGCCATACTCTTTTGTTACTTTGTCAGGGGCTACGACATTGCCTTTGGATTTGCTCATCTTCTCACCCTTCTCATCGACAGTAAAGCCGTGAGTGAGTAGTGTTTTGTATGGAGACACATGGTTAATAGCAGAACTTAGTAGCAGTGAAGACTGGAACCACCCTCTATGCTGGTCGCTTCCCTCCATATAGAGTGATGATGGGTATGCTCCTGCATCATAGTTACGGCTTTTGAGTACAGAGTTCCATGTAGACCCACTATCAAACCATACATCAAGAATATCATCTATCTTCTCCAACTCTTCAGGCTTGTAGCCACTGCCTGGGTAAAGGAGTTGTGAAATCTCCATATCATACCAAGCATCTGCACCAAACTGGTCAAATATCATTGCAATAAAGTTGACAACTTTCTCATCAAATATCACCTTTTTGGTACTCTTGACACGGAAGAATGCTATAGGCACACCCCAAGATCGCTGACGAGAGATACACCAGTCAGGTCGCCCCTCTATCATCGGTTTGAGGCGGTTTTTGGAACTCTCTGGGTGGAACTCTACACCCTCTATAGAGTCTAGGGCTATATCTCGTAAGCTTTTCTCTTCGCCTGTAGGCTTGTCATCTATAGAGATAAACCACTGGTTTGTTGCACGATAAATCAACGGCTTTTTTGTTCTCCAGCAGTGTGGGTAAGAGTGAACAAATTTACTTACTTTAAGGAGATTTTCGCCAAGAAGTTCTAGTATAGGCTCGTTAGCTTTGAAGATATGCATCCCTACGAACTCTTCAGGATTTGGCAAGAGGTTGAGTCCTACTACAGACTCATCAAAACAGCCTCGCTCATCGACAGGCATCACTACTTCAAGACCATTTTTGAGACCTACTTTGTAGTCATCTTCACCGTGACCAGGAGCAGTATGAACACAGCCAGAACCACCATCCATAAGTACATGATCACCAAGTACGAGCTTGGAGCTTCGTCCATTGAGTGGGTTGATAGCTAGGAGTCCATCTAGTTCTGTGGATGCTATCTTGCGTAAGGCATGACCGCTCACGACACCCTCTTCTATCATTGCGTCATATCGTGCCTCTGCTACGATATGCCCATCATCAGTGAGTACATACATCTCTTCAGGGTTAAAGGCGATACCAGTGTTGGATGGGAGCGTCCATGGAGTTGTCGTCCAGATGACGACACCTGCTTTACCCTCTATACCTAACTTCTCTTTGGTCAAATCACTCAGCTCGAAGTGTACGAAGAGAGAGTAGTCCTCTTTGTCTTGGTACTCTACCTCTGCATCTGCGAGAGCTGTCCGAGCTGCCCACGACCAAAATATCGGCTTGTGTCGCTCTACAAGCAGACCTTTTTGTGCTACTTCACAAAGCGTACGGTAGATATTGGCTTCAAATTTGAAATCCATCGTCACATAGGGGTTTTTCCAGTCAGCAATAACCCCAAGAGATTTGAACCCCTCTTTTTGTATATCGACAAACTTCGTCGCATGTTGACGACAAAGCTCACGGAATTTGGCTGTAGGCATCGCCTCTTTTTTGCTTTTGCCTAGCTTCTCCTCGACTTTTTGTTCGATTGGCAATCCATGACAGTCCCAACCTGGAGTCATTCGTACGGCTTTGCCTTGGAAGTAGTTGTACTTGAGGATGATATCTTTAAGGATTTTGTTGAGTGCGTGTCCTATATGAATATCGCCATTGGCATAGGGAGGTCCATCGTGGAGAGTAAAGAGTTCGGCTCCTTCTCTCTTGCTTTTCATCTGCTCATAGATATCCGCATCAAACCACTGCTTGTATCGCTTTGGCTCATTGTTGGGGAGGTTTCCACGCATCGGGAACTTGGTCTTTGGGAGTAGTAGTGTGTCTTTATAGTCCATAATATCTCTTACCTTGTTTTATATATTGCCGTGAGTATAGCTAAAAGTTGGTTAAGATGTTTGGAAAGACTTAGAATCTCTATGCTAAAATACAGTATGAAAACAAAAAAAATAATCACATACCTTACAGAACAAAACCAATCTCTCTCTTTTGCAGAGAGTTGTACAGGAGGGCGAATTGCTTCAGCTTTTACCGCCATATCAGGGGCTTCGGCTGTACTTAATGGCTCTTGCGTAACATACTCTAACGAGATTAAACATCTCTGGCTTGGGGTCTCTGAAGAGATTTTAGAAGAGTTTGGAGCTGTAAGTTCTGAGTGTGTGATGGAGATGCTAAGTGGTATAGCCCAAAAGGCATCTGCTGAGTATGCTATAGCAGTCAGTGGTATAGCTGGTCCTACTGGTGGGAGTGAGCTTAAGCCTGTGGGTACAGTCTATATAGGAATCCTTACACCAAAAAGAACGCGTATAAAAAAGTATCTCTTTGATGGAAATAGAGAAGAAATACAACAACAAGCAACTACCCAAGCGATAGAATTTTTGTATAAAAATTTAAAATAATAAATTTTTTTCTATATTTTTACAAAAACTCTTGACATTCCAATCTAATTGAGCTATAATTCCGTCCACTTATTAGAAAACAATAAGTTAAATGTGTGACCCGTTAGCTCAGTTGGTAGAGCAATTCCCTTTTAAGGAATGGGCCCTAGGTTCGAATCCTAGACGGGTCACCACTAAAATTTTAGGTCGCTTAGCTCAGTTGGTAGAGCGCTACCCTTACAAGGTAGATGTCACAAGTTCGAGTCTTGTAGCGACCACCATAAACAATGTTATGCGGTGGTAGTTCAGTTGGTTAGAATACCTGCCTGTCACGCAGGGGGTCGCGAGTTCGAGTCTCGTCCACCGCGCCATTGTTTGACCCGTTAGCTCAGTTGGTAGAGCAATTCCCTTTTAAGGAATGGGCCCTAGGTTCGAATCCTAGACGGGTCACCATTTATGACTTAATATGGGCTAGATGACCCTTTCATCTAGTGGCCAAGGATATTGTGTTTTCAACACAAAAACAGAGGTTCAAATCCTCTAAGGGTCGCCATGCGGTCGCTTAGCTCAGTTGGTAGAGCGCTACCCTTACAAGGTAGATGTCACAAGTTCGAGTCTTGTAGCGACCACCATAAATATTAAGTTTACATAAAGAAAAACTTGATATAATACAGTTCTTATTTATATGTGCGGTGGTAGTTCAGTTGGTTAGAATACCTGCCTGTCACGCAGGGGGTCGCGAGTTCGAGTCTCGTCCACCGCGCCATATTTACAATATTCCCATTAATTTTATCTTTTTACTTATCCTATAAAAATATATCCTTTATATAAACTTCTCTATCCCATGCCTACATACTAAACATGGAATATTAAAAACACTATTACTATCTCTTACCAAGCACCTCTTCTACACCACCAAAATCTCTCTCATGCCCAAAACAGGCACTACTATTACAGACCATCCATCCATCATTACTATCAGCACGAAGCAACATAAAAGGGTGAGGAAGTGTTTGTATATCTGCTAAATGGTATTTAAGTTTTTCCTCTTTGGCTTTAAGAGTAATATCATCTTTAAGATAACGGATCACCATTTGACTCATTTTGGGACTAGAGATAGGTTGACGCATAACTGCGTACGAGTTAAGCTCTAGTGTTCTAAAGACAAACTTCTTATAGACACTATCTACAAGAGAACTAATACTATATAAAGAGGAGAGCATCATAGCCAAAGATGAAGGGTAAGAGCTATCATTAATATCTGCATTGGTCTCAAACTCTCCTTTCGAGAATTTCCATTTGCCTTGGTCATAATATTTTTCTATAGCACTATTGGCGAGTTTGGTAGCTACTATAAGATAAGTTTCATTGAGTGTGCTTTGATAGGCCTCTATAAGTGTATCACACAAGTAGGCATAATCTTCTAAAAATGCTTTAATCTTTGGCTCTTTTCCAATAAGCGTTGCGTGGTAGAGCTCTGAATTAATATACATACTATCAAGAAGCTTTCCAAGTGAGTTGACAGCATCTGCAAGGTATTTTTCATTAATGGTATTGCTAATACGACTTGCTTTAAAGAGAGATTTTATCATCATAGCATTCCACGATACTATAACTTTTTTATCTATAAAGGGGTACTCTCTTGTGGCTCGTATCTCTTGCAAAACTGCTAAAGCTTTAGGTGGAATAATACTATCAGACTCTATTCTAATAATATTTTTTCCCTCAAAGTTCCCCTCTTTACTACAGCTAGAGAGTACGCTCTTATCTATAGATGCAGTGGCAAATGCCTCTTGAAGCTCTTCATAACTATAGACAAAATATTTCCCCTCAACACCTTGGGTATCTGCATCACTTGCAGAGTAAAAGAGAGCATCTTCACTCATCTTCTCACGCATAAAATCTACTGTCTGTAGTGCTATCTCTTTGTATTTTTCTTTTTTTGTTATTTGATAGGCTTTAAGATAGAGTTGACTTAGCAGTGCATTATCATAGGACATCTTCTCAAAATGGGGTACAAGCCATTGATTATCTGTACTGTATCTACAAAAACCACCATCTACAAGGTCATATAATCCCCCTTGTATCATAGCATCAAGAGAGGTTGTAACCATAGTGAGTGTGGTTTTATCTTTGTTGAGTAGATAAGTATCCAAAAGAAGATCAAGAGTAGAAGTTTGTGGAAATTTTGGAGCTTTATTAAACCCTCCATTTTGATTATCAAAGAGTTGTAGGGCTTGTTCTTCAAATCGTTTGATTATAGAGGCATCTAGTTTTGTTGCTTGGATTTTATCCTCTTTTGGATTGATAAACCGTAATATCTCTTCACTTTTTTCTATAAGTAGTGCTTCTTGCGTTGCATATTTTGTTTGGATAGTTTGCAGAAGTTCCCCAAAACCCATCATTCCATAACGAGGCGTAGGGGGGATATAGGTAGCAGAATAAAAGGGTTTTTTGTCTGCTGTAAGAAAGAGAGAAGTTGGCCATCCACCAGGGCGACCATTCATCAGTTGATACACCTTTTGAAAGTGTTTATCTATATCGGGTCGCTCTTCTCTATCTACTTTTATAGAGACAAAATGTTTATTAAGAACTTGGGCTATCTCTTGATTTTCAAAAGACTCTCTCTCCATTACATGGCACCAGTGGCAACTACTATATCCTATAGATAAAAAAATAGGTTTATTCTCTTTTTGTGCTTTATCAAAAGCCTCATCTCCCCATGGATACCACTCCACAGGGTTATTTACATGCTGTTGTAGATAGGGTGAATACTCATCTTTTAGACTATTTGCCATTACTTTTTCTCTTTTTTTAAATTTTAATCAGTGTATCATAAGTAAATTAAAATCATTTTATTCTAATATTTTTACAACTATTTCATTATTAGATACATCAAATAGTAGCCTAGCACCCTCCTCTATTTTATCTTCTAATATCAACTGAGCTAATCTATCTTCTACCTCTTCGTATAATGCCCGTTTGAGTGGTCTTGCACCATATACTGGGTCAAATCCTTTGTTGGCTATATACTCTTTTGCCTCTTTTGTAAGGGTGATTTCTATATCTCTTTGGGCTAATTTATCTTGAATACTTTTAAAGAGAATATCTACTATATTTGTAATCGCTTCAATACCGAGTGGATTAAAGATAACCAAATCATCTAAGCGGTTTAAAAACTCTGGCTTGAAGTTTCTTTTGAGTTCATCATTAACAGCTATCTCTCTTTGGGTTTTATCTGTAATAGTCATAATCTTATCTGATGCAATATTGGAGGTCATAATGATAATAGTATTTTTAAAATCTATCGTAACCCCTTTATTATCGGTAAGTCTTCCATCGTCTAAAACTTGTAAAAGGGTATTAAATACATCAGGGTGAGCCTTCTCTATCTCATCAAAGAGTACTACAGAGTAGGGTTTTCTTCTGACTGCTTCGGTGAGTTGTCCCCCCTCTTCGTAACCTACATACCCAGGAGGTGCACCTACCAAACGACTTGCTGCATGTTTTTCCATATACTCACTCATATCAATACGAATAAGAGATTTTTCTGAATCAAATAAAAATTTTGCTAGTGTTTTGGCTACCTGTGTTTTCCCTACTCCTGTAGGTCCCAAAAACATAAAGCTCCCAATAGGACGATTAAGGTCACTTAATCCTGCTTTGTTGCGTTTAATAGCTCTTGCTACAGCTTTGAGAGCCTCTTTTTGCCCTACAACTTCTTCTTTGAGAATACTCTCTATGGCTAATATTTTCTCTTTTTCACCTTGGAGCATTTTTGTGATAGAGATACCAGTCCAGCGACTAATAATACTTGCTATCATCTCTTCATCTACAGAGTTCTTAAGCAGAGTCCCTTCACTCATCATCTGTGTCCATTTGAGTTCTATAGCTTTGAGTTTTTCCTCTTGGGCTGGAATTTTTCCATACTCTATCTCTGCGGCTTTATTAAAGTCCCCATCTCTCTTGACATGTCCTGCTTCTGTTTTGAGTGACTCTATACGGCTCTTGATAGTGGCTATTTGATTAAAGACCTCTTTTTCATTATCAAATTGATTTTGTAGTGAAACGCGTTGCTCTTCTAGGTTGGCTATCTCTTTGGTTATCTCCTCTAATCGAGAGCTATTTTTGTCGCTCTGTTCCATCTTTAGAGCCTCTTTTTCTACCTGTAGTGTCGATATCTCTCGTTTGGTTTTGGCTAGGTTTGTTGGCTCACTCTCTATCTGCATCTTTAGCTCTGCTGCTGCTTCATCTATAAGGTCTATAGCCTTATCTGGCAAGAATCTATCTGTAATATATCTATCAGAGAGCTTTGCAGAGGCGACTAAGGCACTATCGGTGATAACAACATTATGGTGTGTCTCTAGGCGATTTTTAATACCTCTTAGTATCTGAAGAGCCTCATTAATAGAGGGTTCTCCTACTTTCACAGGCTGAAACCGTCTCTGTAGAGCTGTATCTTTCTCAAAAAATTTACGGTACTCTTTGAGTGTAGTTGCCCCTATGGTATGTAGCTCCCCTCGTGCAAGGGCAGGTTTGAGAATATTAGCTGCATCCATACTCCCCTCACTCGCACCTGCTCCTACTATGGTATGAATCTCATCGATAAAGAGAATAATATTTGCCGATGATTTCACCTCATCTATAACCGCCTTTAGACGGTCTTCAAACTCACCACGGTACTTTGCTCCTGCAATCAATCGACTCATATCAAGCGATACCACTCGCATATTTTGCAAACTTAAAGGGACTTCTTTGTTGACTATTCTTTGAGCTAACCCCTCTACAATGGCTGTTTTACCAGTTCCTGGTTCTCCAATAAGTATAGGATTATTTTTGGTTTTTCTAATAAGAATCTGCATCATTCTCTGCACCTCTTCATCTCGTCCTATCACAGGGTCTAGCTCACCATCTAGGGCTTTTTGGTTGAGGTCAATTCCGTACTGAGCTAATGCTTCTAATAACTCATCCCCACTTTTAGAGTCTATCTGTTTGCCTCCACGAATAGACTCTAGAGTTTTTTGAAACTCTGACATATCTATATAGTTACTAAAAATATCTTTAATAAATACTTCATTGATATTTGCTATAAGCCAAGTATCAACAGCCAAGTAATCATCTCCATAACTAGTCATTACACCTTGTGCATTTTGAAGTGACTGTACAAGTTTTTGAGAGAGTTTTATGTTCTCTTTAGTCACGCTAGAGACTGTAGGAAGTTTTTTGGAACTACTTTTTGCTTCAAGCTCAATAGCTACTTTATCTATATTCATTTTGGTAAGTGCTTGATGCAAAATTGAGCTACTATTTGTTAGAAGTGCCCAGATAAGATGTATAGGATCTACTTCTTGATTTTTATTATGAAGGGCTAGTGATAATCCAGATTCAATGGTACTTGTCATTTGATTTGTTAATTTTTCTAAAATATTCATCTTCTTTTCCTTAAGGTTTTATACTACCTTAACAAAAATAATGTAAAGAAATAATAAAAATAATATTTTAATATAAAAAAAAAGAGAAGAGGTCAGTAACCAAAAAGGTTACTGATTATAAAAAAGATTGGCTTACGCCATTGACTCACTTGCATACTTTTCACCAAGTTCATAAGCTTTGAGGTTTATGTCATGAACTTTTGCAGGTACTTTACTTAGCATTGTATCAAGAAGAAGTTGCTTATCTATCGCACTCATATATGTGTTAGCAATAGCAAGAGCAACTACTGATTGAGTAATCACATTTCCTACCTCTTCTTTGGCTATAGTAATAATAGGTATTTCTACAATATTCCAAGTAGCTCTATCTTCATCAGAAGCTGTTACCAAGTTTGGCTCTATTACTATAGTACCCCCTGGTTTTACACCCTTTTTAAATGATTGATAACTTACATTTGCAACTGAGAGCATAAAGTTAATTTCACCCTCATTTGCATAAGGGTAGTAAATTTCATCATCATCAAGAGTAATATCAACAACTGTTGGTCCACCACGAACTTGTGATGTATATGTAGCTGTTTTGAGTCCAAAACCACCAGCTTTGATTTTTGCAGCTGCAAAAATCTCACCAGCAAGAAGAACACCTTGTCCACCAACGCCTGTAAATCTCATTAATGTTCGTGCCATTGTGTCTCCTTATATTTTCTTCTCAAAGTCATCTTGAGTGATTTTCTTTCTATCACCTTGATGTACTTTGATAATCTCTGCATACATATCACAATACTCATCAGCCTCTTTATCTTGCTTTAAGATACCAGTAGGAAGCAGGTTGAGTTGCTCTTCAGGAGTCATTGCATCATATTTTTTCTTGGTTACTGTAATATCATCTATCCAATCAAGATTTTGCATAGCAGAAGCCATTTTATTTTTTCTACCAAGATTGATATGACAGTTAGAGAGTGCCTCAACATAAGCAAAACCTCTATGCTCCAATGCTTGGATGAAAAGTTTTTCTAGTTTTCTAGGTTGTGTTACATTTTCTCTACCTACAAAAGAAGCTCCACTTGCAATAGCAAGCTCACAACCATCAAAAGTAGGATCAATATTACCAGCTTTTTGTGTAACTGTCCACATACCTTTTGGTGTAGTAGGACTTGTTTGAGAGTTAGTCAAACCATAGATAAAGTTTTGGATAACAATCATAGTAATATCAATATTTCTTCTACAACCATGGATAGTGTGGTTACCACCAATAGCCAAAGCATCACCATCACCAGCAACACAAACAACATGTTTTGTTGGGTTAGCAAGCTTTACACCAGTAGCATAGGCAACTGTTCTACCATGCGTTGTATGAATAGTATTGAAATCAACATAAGAAGAGAATCTTCCAGAACAACCAATACCAGAGACAACACACATATCATCTTTGCTGATACCCATTTTGTCAACAGCTCTAATAAATGCTTTGAGGATTACACCATCACCACATCCCCAACACCATAGTGTTGGCATCTTTTCAAGTCTTAGATAACTATCATAATTAAATGCCATATTAAAATACCTCTTTTACTTTATTTACTATCTCATAAGGAGATATTGCTCTACCATTAACTTTGTATAGACCTTCAATATCAAGTCTACTTGCAGCTCTCTCTACCTCTTCAGTATATTGTCTAATATTAAGCTCAACAACCAAGACATTTTTAATTTTATCAGTCATCTCTTTGATTCTTGTTGCGGGAGATGGCCAAATAGTAATAGGTCTAAAGAGTCCTGCTTTAATACCATCAGCTCTAAGGTGTCTAATAGCCTCTTTTGCTGCGAGTGAAACTGAACCATAAGCAATAATAAGGACTTCACCATCTTCACCAGTTAAGTCATCACACATAAACTCTTCATTAGATTCAATCTCATCTTGATGAGCCATAACTTTGTCTTCAAGTCTCTGGATAAGTTTTCTACAAGTCTCAATCTCTTCTGTTGGAAAACCATTCTTATCATGGTGAAGACCTGTATAGTGGTATCTATACCCTTCAAACATTGGATTAAGTACCGCTGGATCTGTAGGACCACACTCATAAGGGAAATACTCTTCAGCAGGACCATCAAATGTTTTTCTAGGAACGATTCCAGCTTCTACTTCTTCTACTGTAGGAAGCATTGCTTTCCCATGCATATGACCAATAGTCTCATCAAGCAAAACAATTACTGGTTGCATAAATCTATCAGCAAGGTTAAATGCTCTTACTGTTTCAGTATAACACTCAGCTAAATTACCAGCACATAATGTAATAGAACGATAATCACCATGTGAAGGGTTTGACGCTTGTTTTATATCACCTTGTGATACACGAGTTGGAAGACCTGTAGATGGTCCACCTCTCATAACATTAACACACACTAATGGTACTTCTGCCATTTGTGCAAGACCTAGGTTTTCTGCTTTAAGACTCATACCAGGACCAGAAGTCGCTGTTAATGCTCTCTCACCAGCCATTGCCGCACCAATCACACAACAAATACCTGCTATCTCATCTTCCATTTGAATGGCTGTACCACCTTTGGCTGGTAGCAAGTCAGAGATGACATGCATAACTTCACTTGATGGTGTTAATGGATACCCACCAAAAAACATACATCCAGCATCAACAGCTGCGATTGCTGATAATTCATTACCAGTTGAAATTACTTCTCTAGTTCCCATTAATTACTCTCCTTATAGTCTACAGGTAATCTGTATTGATTATTTACGATTGCCTCTTGTCTCTCTTTTGCACTATCAGTTAGTTTAGCAAATTTAAACTCTTTCTTACTCGCTACAAAAATAGCAAAATCTGGACATGTAAGTTCACACTCATTACATCCAATACAAGCTTCTGGTGCAATAACGCTAATCATAGCTCCGAGAGTTGAAGCTGGTTCTTGTTGCATAGATAAAACACCTGCGGGACAAGCATCCACACAAATATCACAAGCTTTACATCTGACTGTATCTACCCAAACAGCTGTATTCTCAGGAGCGTTCATAATACTAGACATCAATTTCCCCTTTTTAAAGTTAAATATTGTGAGAGTAGTCTCTCTATCCAAAGTGACAGATTGACCATTCACTTAAAATGAGAATATCTTAGTTTTGATAATGCCTTTATGAATAATCTAGCATTATTATGAGGATAATCTAAGTTGTTACGATTTGAAGCAAGTTAAAAACTTTTTTAAGTATCAATTTTCCCAACTGCACAAGAAATAAAACTCTTAGCTTTTGTTGTTGTACCCTCGATAAAACCAAGTTTATCATCACTCAAAGGGTAACCAAGCCCTCTAAGAGCGGTTTGTAGCTCACATATACGACTCTTTTCTATATCTAATGTAATTTCACGAGGATAAAGATCTAAATTAACCTCAATATGCCCAAATTCCTTCTCTAATTTTTTCTGAAGAGTATTAGCACAACCCCCACATTTCACATTTTCTACCTTAAATATATGTTTCATTTATTCACCTTTTTATCAAAAATTTATATTTATTACAATAAATACAAAAAATATAGTACTAATTACTCTACTACTATACCTAAATTCGTTACAACTTGATATAACTTTCAATATATAAATTCATCTTTTTATATATCTATTACACAGTATCTATACACTTCAAGCAAAAAAATAGTGTCTCCCTTACCAATATTATCATTCCCATAGATTGATACTCCCCTAGTTGCAAGAAATATAATTCGTAAAGTAACATAGTATTTATCAATAATTATCAAAATGAGAACAATCCAAACCTATGGGGTTTTATATTTTTCATTACTCTCTATTTGGCTACCAACATCTAACAATGAAAATGATAATAAGCTCTATGCTATGACCAAAAGACGCATACACTATCCTTTCTCTTAAGCTAGCCCAAGCCCCACCCACCAAGAAGACAAAATCTCCCTTGCAAACATTGTCAAATCATGCGATTAAATTATATCTGAATGATGGTAAAAAATATGATGTTTGCTTTTGTAAGGAAGAAGTATGTTTTATATTTGTAGATTTAGTATACACTCCCACCAAGATGGTGGGAGCGATGAAAAAATATAATATGTTCATAGATACTATCACTTACTTGTATATTAAGTGTTCTCATCTTGAGTCTCCTTTTTATCTATTATACCAAAACTCTTATGAAACAAAAACTAAATAAGTTTTATTGCTAAAGATACGCGTAGGTCGGCAGTCCCCTGACTCCGACAGATATAATGCACAAAGGAGTGTTACTTTATGCCAATAAATGTCGGATTGAGGGCAATTCGACCTACACGATTTTATATATGGTTTTGTGGGGAAAAGGTATGTTTTTTTCTCGTATGACAACTCCTGCTGTCATACGCTATATAGGCATCGCGCTATATCTTTGACATTATTAATTTGGTTTTGTTTCACTCACTCCAACGAAGAGTTCATAGCTAGAGCTACTGAACTAGAAAAAATTTCAACAATATGTACCATGGTTAGCATTTGAAACAGATGTCGGGGTACGGAGACCGCCGACCTACGCGTACTGTAATATTAAATGATTTTTAAATCGCACTCTCTAATAACTTTTCCTAGGTTTACAATTTTTTGTATCTCTTGTCCCATACTTTTAGTATAGCCAAGCATTACTGCCAATTTGTTTTTTTCTTCGACAGAGTTATAGTTGGCTTCTATCTCTTTTGTGTAAACTAAAACTGCACTATGAAATGATTCTGTTCTTTTATAGCCTTTATCTAAAAAAGATTCTATTTGATTTTTTATACTACTTTCAAGATTTGTAGCCTCAATCATAGTTGAATCTCCTTGCAACTCAAAGGGTATTTCTGCTTTTGTGACTTCAGTATCCATTCTCGAACGGGCTGAAATTTCAGTAAATAAATCTAACTTATCATCTGACATTGTTGCAAATATATTTCTTGTTGCCATCATACTTCCTTTAATGATATTTTTCTGTTTTTAGATTTGGTATACACTCTCATCAAGATGGTGAGAGCGAGAGGAAATATTAATCTTTCACCATCATAACAATAGAGTTTATCAAAAAGCTTAATGAACTTTCATCTGTATCTGTATATGAAATGCAATGAGTAAAATTAAATGGAAGCTCATCACATTCACAATCTATAGGAACTAATAAATTTTATATTTACTTTTGTGAGAAAGAGGTAGTTTTGTGTTTGTAGATTTGTATACACTCCCACCAAGATGGTGGGAGCGAGGAAGTATGTATTCTCACGCCAAGCATGGGAACAAGAGAAAAATTTATTTTTGTAAAAATTCTAATAAATTTGCTATAAAAATAATGAGAAATAATATAACAAAAATAATTCCAAATCTTTTTAAAAGAGTTTTTAATGTTTCTTGCCATGGTTTTTTATGAAAAGCACCTCTCTCTAATGTAAAAGAAAAAGTAAAAATAAAAATAAGAGATATACTAATAAAAATTATTGGAAGAATAATAACACCTGTACCACCTCCACCATGAGCCATACTTATGGTTGTAAGAGTAATCAATAACAATACAAAACTCATATTAATCCTTTTTATAATTAAACCCCAAACCCCTCCAACTCTGCTACAATCTTACTCATCTTCCCCTCAGCATCCGCTAATTCCTTACGATTTTTCTCCAAAACTTCAGCAGGTGCATTCGCTACAAATCTCTCGTTATTGAGCATATTACTCAATTTTATAACAGTTTTTTCTACCTTGTTCTTTTGGTTGGTGAGTTTGGTGATGATGGCTGTGAGGTCTATTTCGTTGGTGGGGATATAGACTTCTAGGTTGTTGCTGACATCGGTGATGCTTCCTTCTACCTTGGCTCTCACGAACTCTATCTCTTCTACTTTTGCGAGTTTTTGGATAAATGGCTTTGCCATATCTTGGTCTATGGTTGTGTCTAGTTTGATGTAGGCTTTGGCTATTTTGGAGTTACCCATATCTATGATGACTTTGGCTCTACGGATGGCGGTTATCGCTTCCTCTATGATGGCAAATGATGCCTCTATCTCTTCATCTCTAGTGATGGCTTTTGGGAAGTTTTTGACCATCAGGCTCTCACCCTCTTCTAGTGTCGTACCGCTGAGTTTGTGGTAGAGGTGGTCGGCTATGAATGGCATGATAGGGCTTATCATTTTAAGGGTCTCTTTGAATATCGCTCCAAGTTCTATGATACTCTCTTTGTCTGCTTTGGAGTACTCGATACCCCAATCACAAAACTCATTCCATACAAAGTTGTAGAGTACTTTTGCCATCTCATCAAACTTATAGCCATCTATCTTCTCTCTGATAGTATCTACAGCTTCACTTAGACGGCTCTGCATATAAAGACCTAGTGGTGTTTTGACTTCTATCTCGTTTAGGTCTTTAAATGTATCGTGGTTGAGTTGCAGATAGTTAGAGGCATTATAGATCTTGTTGGTAAAGTTTCTAAACTGCTCTAGGTTTTTGGCTCCTAGCTTAATATCTCGTCCTTGTACAGCCAAATAAGCCAAAGTAAACCGAATAATATCAGCCGAATGCTCCTCTACCATATCAAGAGGATCTATGACATTGCCTTTGGATTTGCTCATCTTGTGACCGTGTTCATCGCGTACAAGTGCATGCATATAGATATCTTTAAATGGTAACTCTTTGGTAAAGTGTTCTCCCATCATCATCATCCGTGCAACCCAAAAGAACATAATATCAAAACCAGTAATCAATAAGCTATTTGGATAGAAATCTTCCATATCTGTAGAGGTGTAGAGATCCTCTAGCTCACCATTGTTTCCCCAGCCCAAAGGACTCATCGCCCATAAAGCAGAGCTAAACCAAGTATCCAAAACATCAGGGTCTTGTGTGAGGTTTTTACTCGAACACTTTGGACAACCCTCAGGCTCATCTGCTTTATCTGCCCATTGATGATTACAATCTGTACAAGTAAATACAGGTATTCTATGCCCCCACCATAATTGACGAGAGATACACCAAGGACGCAACTCATCCATCCACGCAGTATAGGAGTTGATCCAGTGAGCGGGGTGGAAGTTGTTGTGTGCTTTTGTTTTGTCTATAGAGTTTTGAGCCATCTCATTACTAAGAAACCACTGTGTAGAGATAAAAGGCTCTACGATGTTTTTACATCTATAGCAGTGCCCTACTTGGTGGATATGCTCCTCTATCTTGACGATATGTCCAGCATTCTGTAGAGCCTTGACTATCACAGGTCTTGCCTCTAGTCGCTCCAGTCCTGCGAACTCTCCACAGTAGTCATTGAGGATACCCTTTTCGTCAAATACTTTGATAAACTCCAAGTTGTGTCGCTTCCCAACAGCGTAGTCATTTTGGTCGTGTGCAGGAGTTACCTTGACCACACCCGTACCAACTTCCATATCGACATGGCTATCTGTAATGACTTTGATAGTGCGGTCTGTGAGAGGTAATAAAACTTCTTTGCCTATAATATCTGCATATCTGCTATCATCAGGATGCACCATAATAGCTGTATCCCCGAAATAAGTCTCTGGTCGTGTGGTAGCCACCTCTAGCTCTCCACTGCCATCGGCGAACTTATAGATCATCGTATAGAACTTGCCATTGACCTCTTCGTGTTCTACCTCAATATCACTCAAAGCCCCATCATGCGTACACCAGTTGACCATATAGTTGTTTTGTGTGATTTGTCCCTCATCATAGAGTGCTACAAAGGCCTCTTTGACCGCTTCATGCAATCCAGAGTCCAGAGTAAACCGCTCTCGTCTCCACGCAGGAGTGACCCCTAGTTTTCGCATCTGATGCACAATGTTGCCACCACTTGTCTCTTTTTGGAGCCATGCTCTCTCTAGGAACTTCTCTCTTCCTATCTCCTCTTTGGTAGTGCCTTCTGCTAGGAGTTGCTTCTCTACGACATTTTGAGTGGCAATTCCTGCATGGTCAGTTCCTGGTTGCCAAAGAGTCTTGTAGCCATCCATTCGCTTGTAGCGTGTGATGATGTCTTGCAGAGTAAAGGTAAGGGCGTGACCGATATGCAGACTCCCTGTGACATTGGGTGGTGGCATCATCAATGAAAATGTTTTTATCTTGCCATTCTCATCTGCCTCTTGGATAGATTCATTCCCATCTATCTCAAAATATCCTCGCTCTTCACAGAGTTTATAATAACTATCTTCTACTGCTTTTGGGTTATATTTATTGCTTACTTTTTCGCTCATTTTGTTTCCATTTATGTTGGTATTAGTAAATTTCGTAGTACTTAATCTACTATTTTATTACTGAAATTATAGCGAAATAGTCTGATTTTTTTGTGGAGTTTTTTATTCTAAACAAGACAGAAGAGCTTCTGTCTTGTTGTTATGTTAGGTATCTAAACGCCTAGAAGAGATTAGCGTTTTCGTCAACCCATTTGAAGTATTCAATAATATCTTTTACTTCATCATCACTCATATGTTGATTAGGCATTTTAAGATTAAAGTAATCAATCATACCTTTTATATAAGGGTCATCATACATTTTTTCTGGATCTTTAATAAAGTCTGCAACCCATTTTTCTCCATTTTCATGTCTTTGTAGTACACCTGTAAGGTCTGGTCCAGATGAAACTTTACCAACAACATGACATCCACTACATCCACCTTCATCAAAGGCTCTAGAACCTCTCTCTTGAGCAGGTGTTTGTTTGGTGGCTACTAGTCTTACAAGAGCATCTTTAGCTCTAATACCAACATCTGCTGTCTTAACCATAAGTTGCCAAATCATATTTTCAAAAAGAATAGCTTTTTCTAAATCACCTGCTTTTACAGCTTCATCAGCTAATTTCTTTTGAGCTGGAATTTGTCCATATTGATCAAATGCATCTGTTACTAAATCTTTTACCGTTACATGTTTATCATAACCATTCTCTTTAAGGAACTTAACAACTGATTGGATAACTGCGTCTGTTGCATCATTAACTGCTACTGTTTTGTCATACTCAGCTTTGAGTTGCTCTGCTGTCATTGTTGCCATTTTGAGTTTTTGTGCAGACTCATACTTTTTGTTAGGGTCTTTCACCATTAGGTAACCCATCATCTCTAAGTGAAGTGCAGAACAGAACTCTGTACAATAATAAGGAAATACACCTTCAAGGTCAGCAGTAAATTTAATAGTTGTTGTTTCCCCTGGTTCTAATGATGCATGTACATCATAGTGGTCAACTGTAAATCCATGTGTTTCATCTTGGGCTCTTTCGAGGTTAGTAAGGTGCATAGTGACAATATCACCCTTGTTTACTGTAATTCTTTCAGGATTAATATGTGAACGAACCATTGTAGCAAATATAGTAACTTTGTTTCCATCTCTTACTATTTTTTCTTGACCAGCTAATGTTTTACCTATATGCTGTTCACCTGTTTTAGTATTAGTACCCATTTTATAGCGTACATGTGGATGAAGCTTTTCGGCTCTAATTGCTACAGCTTGGTGAGGTTCACCTAGAGGTAGAGGCATATCCACAAGAAGATCCATAGTCTTACCAGAAATATCAATCAACTGATGATTTTGTGGGTGAAGAGGTCCAACATTTTGGAATCTATCAATCGCTAACTTATTAAGAGAGATGATATATTTTCCTTGAGGATCAGCTGATTTACCCTCCATACCACAAAGGTGTCCTACATTATAGTGTACATTCTCTTTGTCAAGTACTTTAAGAGTTTTGTAGTTCCATTTTACAATCTGAGAATCAACATAGAGTGAAGTATAAATTTCACCATCTACATTAGAGTACTGATTATGTAATGGACCAAGACCCAACTCCACTTGACCATGCAATGATTTTTTCATATCAAGAATAGGAATACCATAAGGATCCTTTCCTGCATAATCTTTTGTATCAATAAGCTTTTTGATTTTGCTCCACAGATAAACAGAAGCGTGTGTATCTAGCTTACCACATACAGTAATATACTCACCATCAGGAGAAACATCTACACCATGAGGTGATTTAGGCTCAGGAATAAGAAAGAGAGCATCATTAGCTACAGCTGTTTTCATGCTAATAATTTTCATATCATTAACTACAGTATAGTTAGCTTTATCTTCTGCAAGTTTTGCTAATTTTTCCCAGTTATATACATGTAAAAAGTCAGTATCATTACGAGACATACCAGCTTCGTTTGGTGGCATACCTACTTCGATACCTCCTGTATACATTTCAGAGTTAAATGAGTTTGTAAAGCCCCAACCATGAGAAACACCCTTACCTGCATCAGATAAATCTTGCATATATGGAGGCATCTCAATAGTATATGATTTGTCTTCTAGTATTTTACCTTTTTCATTATCAAATTTCCACATAGTCACACCACCACGGTAGGACTCTTTGTACTCTTCTATTGGGTGATAGTTGTTGTCAAAAGGTGCTGCATATTGTGCTGCTTCTATAATATACTCAGAGTCTTGAGTAAAGAATGCACCACCGTGAGCTGATTTAAATACAGGATTTACAGTAATCTGTTTGGTTTCAAAATCTTCTAAATCAATAATAGCAATTCTAGGATTAGCTTTATCATTAATAGCTAGCCATCTACCATCATATTTTCCATCTTTTTCTGAGATAGCTGGGTGGTGCGTATCACCCCAATTAATCTCTCTACCTCTAATATTACCCTGTCTTAATACAGCTAATGAATCTTCATCAAACCCATATCCTTGCCAAGGCTCTGGAGTAAATACTGCGATATATTTCAATATTCTCATAGATGGTACACCATAAACAATTACTTGTCCACTCTGACCACCTGAACTAAAGACCACAAACTCATCCCTACCACCAGTAGGATTATAAGTTTTTGCTGCACGAATAACATCATTTTCGCTCAAACCACGATCTTTCATAACTTTTTCTAAAGCACCCGCACCAAAGACCGTTGTTGCAGTCAAGGCAGAACCTAGAACAAGTGTAGAAAGTGTATTTAACTTGTAATTCATCTCTTCTCCTCTAAATTTTGTATCACCTCAAATCAATCATAAAAATAACTATCTTCAAAGCATATCTTCATTATAACTTATTGGATGTGTAAATTGTATTGACTTGTATCAAGAAGAAGAGTAAAATTAACACTAATTTAACAAAAGTATTCTAGTCTTTTTTTAATTTTTTCTTAAACTCGGTAATACAGTCTGTACAATCTTTGACTTTATTGCTTTCTATTACATCTTCTAGTGATTCATAATTAAGTATCTTTATATGATGTCCTGTTCTCATTTCTATAATATTTTCTTTTTTTAATTTTTTGAATATACGAGAGAGAGTCTCTGGAGTAAGATTGAGTATTGCAGCTATTTCATTATATTTAAGTTTTGTAAATATCTCTACATTTTCTATAAGCATCTTTGCCACTTTGGCTTCTGAGGAATAGATTGTCTCTTTATGTACAAGAGCAGAGAGTACCATTATTTTGGCAGTAAGAGATTTGATAAGTTCTAAAGAAAATTGTCTATCATCAAGATTTTTATGAATATAATCAAAATGAACCATAGCCACTTTACCTTCGGTTACAAATTCACAAGTTGCAGGAAAAGGCTGAGATTCAAAGCAAGCATATTCACCTATAGTAGCAGGAGCATCAAATCTATTAATCTGTATTTGCGTACCTTTGGGTGTAGTTTTGTAGAGCTTAATTGTTCCTTCAAGCAAAATATAAAGATAATCACTTCTATCACCCTCATAAAAAATAATACTGTCTTTTGTATATTTTCTTACAATAGAGTTCTGCTTTATCTCATTTAGATAGTGATCTGATAATTTTGAAAAGAGTTGTATATCAGCTAAATTGTACATAATTTCTTATTTCCTTTCAATATAAATAAGAGTAAATAACTCTTATTTATGATAAATATATCCTAAGCATCCTTAATCCTAGCACTTATCTTCTTCAAACCAACTCAATTGTTCACGCAATCTTACTACTTCACCCACAACAAAAAGTGCTGGAGTTGGTAAATCTTTGGCTAAGTCCCAAACTGTTTCTAGTGTACCTACAACAGTTTTTTCATCTTTGGTTGTGCCTTTACTAATAACAGCCACTGGGCAATCTTTGGATTTTCCTATCTCTATAAGCTTTTGACAAATTTTTTTAAGCCGATGAAGTCCCATCAAAAATACTATAGTATCATCTGTTTTGTAATTATCCCATGGAATTTGTGAATGGTCTTTATTTTTGGATTCATGCCCTGTTACAACACGAAATGACACAGTAACCCCACGATGGGTTACAGGTATTCCTGCATATTCAGGCACAGCTATAGCAGAAGTAATCCCTGGAATAAATTCAAATTTAATACCTCTTTCACGCAAATAAATTCCCTCTTCTCCTCCACGACCAAAGACAAAAGGATCTCCACCTTTGAGCCTTACAACACAATTATATTTGAGTGCATTTTGATAAATGACTTCATTAATCTCTTCTTGTGGCAGTGTATGATGGCTATCTTCTTTGCCAACATACACAAACTCACAACCATCTTTGGCTTCATGAAGAATATCAGGATTAGCTAAACGATCATAAATAATAACATCTGCTTCTTTGACTAAACGAAGAGCTTTTACTGTAAGCAAATCCATATCCCCTGGACCTGCTCCTGTAAGATACACTGTTCCCATAATTACTTCTCCCCTGCTTCATAGATAAAAATTCCTGAGGGACTTTTTACCTGAAAAATTTCTCGTTCTAAAAACCATTCTCTTGTATTAATAACATTAACTTGATGTGTATCATTGACTGAGACATATAAGTAATCATCTAAGTTAGACCAACGAACATGCAAAATCTTTCCAGTAAAAGTAAATGTTTTTATAATTTTGAGTGTTGTAGTATCTATTATCTGTGTAGTTGGAAAATCTTTACCAGAAAATGTTACTGCTAGATATTTTTTATTGGGGCTTAATGCAGTGAATACAGGTAAACCTTGTACTTCAATATTTTTGATAAATGTAAAGTCTGGGCTATAAACCATCACTTTATTATCTCCCACAGCAGGAATAAAAGTCTTCTCTTTACTCAAACTCCAAAAACCAAAATGTGGAACTTTTAACACAGGTTTATTATTATCTGTAGTAATTTTAATCTCTGAAAATTCCATTTTATCTAAATCAATCACTCCAAAAGATTTACTCAAAAAGAAACCAACAATATAAGTATTATCTTTTATCATTGCATCAAAAGGCATTTTTCCTACTTTGAACTCTTTAAATGGTTGAAAATTTGGAAGTTCTTTGGGACTATTTTGATTTTTAAGTACAGAGACTTTATCACTATCCATTTGTGCAAAAATAAGATACTCTTTATAGAGTTTAATTCCCACATTTTTTGAACCTGTTTTTATTTTGTCAATAGGTTTCAAATCACGCGTTAAAATATCTACAGATTTATCATCATAATTTGCTACAGCTACAAAATTTTTGCCAATAACAAAACCTATAGCAGATTTACTTGTTTTATACTCATTGAGTATCTTTTCGCTTATAGGGTCAAAACGAACCACAAAACCATCACGAGAAATCAAATAGCCATCAGCACCATCAAATTTAATAATTCCATGGTTCATATTATGCATATTTTCCATTCTAGATTTTGTTAAACCTTTATTGATAATAGCCACAGAAGAGCTTTCTCTCTCTACTACAAATATTTTTTCTCGTGAGTTAGGAGTATTTGCCCAAAGTGTAGCACCAAGAAGGAGGCTTAGAAGTACATTCTTAATCATTTTTATTTCCTTTTGTTTTTTCTTCACTCAAATAACATGAAGGGTCTTCTGCCCACATATCACCATATATTGCATACGCCCTACTTCGTGAACCACCATTACAGATAGATAAATAGCTACATCCATCACACTTTCCTGATAACTCTCTAGGGTGTATGCGTAACTTCTGCAAAAGTTCTCTAGGTTCATTAGTCCAAATATCACTAAAATCTTGATTGATAATATTTCCTATCTTTCGAGGAAAAAATGGATCAGGCTTTACAAAACCTTCACTATCAATATTTAAAAGCTTCCGCCCTGCACTATTTCCACCCCACGCAATAAGTCGTTTTTCCATCTCTTTGGTATGTTGGGGATATTTTTGTATAAATCTATCATAAAAAAGTATCGCATCCATTTCCATGTTTCCAGTGACAATCTCTATATCTTTCCCACTTTCATGGTACTCAAAAGCCTTATCTATAATATAATTAACAGCTTCTATTCGCTGTTTTTTACTAATATCCATTTCTAGATTTTCTAAACCTCTGCCACTATAGACAAGATGTGAAATATATATTTTGGGAATATTATGCTTTTGGGCGAGTTCAAAAATAAATTCTAAATCATCATAAGTATCTTTTGTAATAGTAAAACGAATACCTACTTTGCTCTTGCCATAGCTATTAAGTAAATCAACCGCCTTCATAGACTCTACAAATGAGCCTTCAAGCCCACGAAAACTATCATGGACTTTTGGGCTTCCATCAATACTAATACCTACATAATCAAAAGTATCTAATATTTTGAGTGCATTACTTGTTTTAACATACAAACCATTAGTAGAAAGATAAGTAATAATACCCAACTCCCTACATCTATTAGCAATATCAAAAAGATCTTTACGAGTAAGTGGTTCACCACCAGAGAAGATTATAAACTTTACGCCATTGGCTTTTAATTTAGGAAGTGTATCCATTATCTGTTTTGTAGTAAGTGTATCTACCGCATCAAGATCAGCTTTAGAATAACAATGCAAACACGAGAGATTACAACGATTGGTAAAATTCCAAATAGCAATACTTCCATCAAGTACTCTTGCAGGAGTATTGCTTATGACTGAATTTAGTAGATTAGAGAGTCTAAACATTATTTTGCCTTTTTTTCAGTAGTTTGTATTACATCACTTTTGGGCTTAAATGAAAGAATATACGCAGTAATAGCCTCTAGTTCTTGCGAAGTCAATCTAAAAGCTGGCATTGCATTTCGCTTATAGCCTAATATCTTGGAGATACTCTCAGGATCTGTAATCATCGCCTGTATCTCTTCTGCACTTCGTTTAGACGCAATCTGCATAAATGAAGGACCAAAAGCAACAGCACTCTGATGATGACAGCCCCAACAGTAAGTCTCAAAGACCTGTTTCCCATTTTGAGCAAGAGCCATAGAAGTTATAATTACCATAATAAGAGCTATTTTCTTGTTCATGTCACCTACCTATTATAAATTTGATTAAGTGAGAATCATAGCCTTATTTATATTGAATAGACTTGATTTGAATTAAGTTATATTATTTTTACTAAATTATAGGATTCATGCTTATCTTAAATACCGCACCTTTATCATTATTATAAACACTCAACTTACCTCCACAATGCTCTTCTATAATAATTTTACTCATATAAAGTCCCAAACCTGTTCCATTTTTCTCTTTTTTAGTAGAAAAATATGGGTCAAATATCTGCTCTCTAATACTCTCAGGAATACCTCCTGCATTATCACTTACTTCCAAAACTAGTTTACCATTCTCTTTATAAGTAGCCAAAACTATAGTAGGGTCTTCGATATTTATCTCCAAAAGAGCATCTTCAGCATTTTTAAGCAAATTTAAAATTACTTGCTTTACTTCACTTGCATAAGTATTCATCTTTTCATCACACTCTAATGAGCGAATCAACATAATATGTTTTGCTACAATTGTAGCTGTAGCAATCTCCAAAATAGAATCAACCATTTGTGTATAGGTTACTTCTCTTTTAATTTTATCTGATTTAAAAAAGTTTCTAAAATCATCAATAGTCTGACTTAGATGCTGTACTAATGATTCTATTTTATCAGATGTTTTGATAGTCATCTCATTATCTACTTTATTCAAGTGGGCTTTTATGCGTATTTTGGCACTAGAAGCTCCTATAGCAGCTAATGGTTGTCGCCACTGATGGGCTATCATACTAATCATCTCTCCCATTTGAGCAAGTCGTGATTGTTGCAAGAGTTGCTGTTCTTGAAACTCTTTTTCTCTTTTGAGCCTATTTTCAATAGTAATATCACGCGTTACAAGCAAAAATGAAATTCCATCAGGCATAGCTACCATATCGTGAGAAATATCAATACTTTCTCCCATAACATTTATATAGCTTGTTTTAAGATCATAATAAAAACCCCTTCTAAAACCCTCTTCCATAATAGCTAATGTACGCTCTTTATCATTTTTGGCAGTTAAACCATAAGAAGATTGTTGATAGAGTTCTTGTTTGCTTAGCTGTACTAAATCAAAGTAAGCTCTATTAGCAAAAAGAAAATTTGTCTCTTTATCTATCACCGCAATAGCATCTCTAGTAGTATTAAAGATAGTCTTAAAATACGCCTCTGATCTTTTGATCTCTGCTACTTTAATATCTACTTTCTTTTCTAGGGAATTATTAAGTTTTTTTACCTTTTCTATCTCTTTTGCTAGTTTATTCGATATTTTTTTCATCTTTTTTTCTCTTTGAAAATCCAAATAAGAGAAGAATAAAAGAAGTAAAATACTTATAATCATTACAATAATAAAAGTATAAAAAATAGTGTCTAGTAAGTTAAGGTTTTTTTGAATCTGATTAAAGTTCTCTATAGAAAAGTCTATTGCCAAGATAGCAATCACCCTATCATTTTGGAGTATTGGGTGCAAATAGGTCTGCCAAAGCCCATCTTTGTCTTGTCTAAAAGAGAGTGGTTCTTTGGATTGGAGTACTTGATTCCATGCCTCATTTTTGGGTTTAAAAACCTCATTAAATCGTAGTTTCTCTGCAAAAAGCCTCAACCTACCATCTACAAGTACTCGAAATTCACTGCTTCTCTCTTTGTTATCTACTACAAAAATATTTCTATATTTAGTCGTAATAAAACTATTAAGGTATGCCTCAATATCCAACTGAAGTGCTAAGTTTTCATCAAGGTTTTGATACATATCTCCACCTATAGTATCCACAAGATAATTATCTATATTGCTACTCATCTCGGCAATAGAATCTAACTCCAACAAAAGACTTTTCTCACCAACATAAAGTTTTGTATCATCAAAAGAGTTATAGACAAAAAGAGATAAAAAGAGCAAAATAAATGCTATTAGATTAAAAATAAAAATAGATTTTACCTGAGAAAAATTCATGTACCCTCTCCAAAATATTTATCATAGCCACTTTTTGATAAATTCTAGTAGAGATGGAGAAGAGTATGTTTATAGTCTCTTAGTTCTTACCGTTGTATATCATCTATAACTTTCTTAGCCATATCAAGATTTTGAACACCACTTTTTACAAAATTAACTCCTGCTATAGTCTGTTTCTCTAGCATAAGAGCATCATCACCTATTGCTCCATTAATAACTGCCAAGATAAATAAACCTTTTTCAACTTTGCCACTCTCTAACTCTTCTAACCAATAATCCCCACCCTCTTGGTCTGGGTCTCTATCATAGACATGATTGTAAGTAGATACAATAAAATCATAATTGCTATATCCTTCAGGATACTTTTCTTTTGTCTCTTCTTGGTCAAAAAAGCTTCGTGCAATATCTTCTAAATTTAGTTTAGATTCATACAACCAATACACACTCCCTGCACTCTCTGGAGCTCTTCCAAATGTAGCAATATAAAGTTTTGTTACATTATCTAACTCTGGTTTCGTCCCTGTCTGCTCTGCATTACCTGTTTGTCTCTCTACAACAATAGGTTCAGAAATAGGTTCAGTAATAGGTTGCACAACAACTTTTTCTTCTTCTACAATAGGCTCAACCATTTCTTCCTCTTCAGGTTCAGGCGTTGGAGTAGTAGGTGGTGTATATGTTGAACCTCCACCAGTTGAACCTCCACCTGTAGATGGAGTTGTTGGTGTTGGTGTTTCTGTAATTACATTAAAGCTTTTAGTTACATCTCCAACTGTTAAAGTAGCTGTTGCATTTGAATTATAAGAACTTGAACTTGTTAATCTAAGAGTTACGGTATCATCATTATCTATAGTTCCATTAGCACTTGTCCAACTTCCACTATTGATTTTATACTCACCACCAACTATTGAAATATCAATACTGTTAGCAATTCCTGTGATAGTAACCATATTTGATTCTACTGAAGTTGATAATGCTTGATTTGTTTTTGTAGTAAAACTAAAATCATCAGGAATATTATCTACTACTATCTGTGGTGCTGAAGCCGACGAACTATTCCCTGCTAAATCTACTTGTGAAACTGTTAAGCTTACACCATTTGTCAAAGCTTCAGATGGTGTAATAGTCCAATTTCCATTATCATCAACAGTAGCTGTTTCAAGAATATCTAGTGGAGTATCAAAACCTGTATTAGTAAACCAAGTAGCTATTAATTCATCATTAGTAGTTGTATTTCTAAATTTATATACAGTATTATTAGTCAAATTATTATGTGATGAAGTCCATATATTATTATAATATACCTCCATAAGTGAAAAATCTGAACTTGAATCAATAGTACCATTTGATGGATTCCATCTCATTGTCCAAGCTCCATTAGGACCACCAATAAAACAAGTACCTGAATTACATTGATTTGAATAAGATATACTTGATGTATATATAGTTACTATAGCTCCAACTTCACCTGTTCCTGTGATGATTGTACCATTGCTTGGATTGATTGTTGGTGCTACGGTAATGGCTGTAGTTACAATTGTTTGAATTTGGGCTAAAGTATCAGTTCCTGTTGTATTAGAAGCAACTTTGGCATTGACTGCATCTAAATTATCTGCATCTACACCAGTGACTCCTGCATCTGTATAGTCTTGTACTGTTGGAGCTGGATTTGTATTATCATTTGCATACGCTTGGATTTTAGTTAAAGCATTAACAGCTGTAATCATCGCTTGAACTTCTGCTTGTGTCGCTGGAGAAGCAAACGAATTTGCATTTGCATCTATATAGTTATTATAAGCATCTATATTTGCAGATACTACACTCGTAAGTGTTGGAGTGATAGCATTTAGTTGTACCACTGTTATATCTGACTCTACACCTGTATCATCTGCTTGGGTTCCAATTTGGGCAAGGGCAACTTCACCTGCACTCTTTACAAGAATTTTAAAATCATGAGGTACATCAGAAATCCCATCACTTAGCGTTAGGTTTACATTAAGCTCTCCTACATCTGAGTTGGTGGGTGTCCCAGTAAGTAGAGTTTCATTTTTGAAGTACTTAATAGTTCCATCTAGCTCTCCAATAAAAGCATCCATATCACCATTACCATCTATATCTGCAAAGCTTGGTGCTGAATACTGTCCTACATCAATCCCATCAAATGGATTGTCTGTGCCTGTCTGCTGTGTAAAAGTGTCATTTCCATTGTTCTCTAAGTATTTAATATATCCGTAAAACTCTCCAATAAAAACATCCATATCACCATCACCATCTATATCTGCAAAGCTTGGTGCTGAATAATCTCCTACATCAATCCCATCAAATGGATTGTCTGTGCCTGTCTGCTGTGTAAAAGTGTCATTTCCATTATTTTTGTAGTAATTAATATTTCCCTCATACTCTCCAATAAAAGCATCCATATCACCATCACCATCTATATCTGCAAAGCTTGGTGCTGAACAATCTCCTACATCAATCCCATCAAATGGATTGTCTGTGCCTGTCTGCTGCGTAAAAGTACCACTCTCATTTTTAAAATATTTAATATTTCCATCCTGTGCTCCAATAGCTAAATCCATATCACCATCACCATCTATATCTGCAAAGCTTGGTTTCGATTCCGCTCCTACATCAATCCCATCAAATGGATTGTTTGGGCCTGTCTGCTGCGTAAAAGTGTCATTTCCATTGTTCTCGAAGTACTTAATACTTCCATCATACTCTCCAGTAAAAGCATCCATATCTCCATCATCATCTATATCTACAAAGGTTGGTGTTGAATAATATCCTATATCAATCCCATTAAATGGATTGTTTGTGTCTGTCTGTAGTGTAAAAAGTTTTTTCAAACTCAACCAAGAAGGCAAAGGTGTATTAGCTGACCAAGTTAAATCATCTCCATCTGCATCATTTCCAATAGGAGCATAGCTATATAGACTATTTTCACCTATAGAGGTGATTGGGGTGGAGGTGATGGTGGGAGTATCATTTACTGAGGTAATTACTATTTTAGTGTAATCATTACTTGAGGAGAGAGTTCCATCACTCAGTGTAATAGTCAGTCTAGCAGTCTCTGTGCTTCCTACTGCTACTCTATTTGATGCAGGAGTAAAAATAATATCTCTAAGAATTGCTTGAACACTCGAAATAGTCCCAGTAGCTACACTAGAGGCAGACAAAGTTCCATAAGCATTATCGTTTAAACTAATAGATACTGATATAGTATCTCCCTCTTGATCATCTAATATAACATTAGCAAATGGTTTAATGGTAGCATTATCATTGACTGCTTGATTTTCTCCCATTCCAGTTGCTGTTGGGGAATTGTTAGATAATCGTGCATTAGCTATGCTAGAACTGAAGATTAGAAGTATGGTTATAAATACAATTTTTTTAAACATATTTTTTCCTTTAAAATTTAAAATATTTTTTTTCTCGTTCCCACGGTCTCCGCAATGCCAATGAAATAAGCTTTTTTTGAATAAAACTTGTAGGGGTATGCCCTTGTGGCTACCCTAATATTAGGACAACCACAAGGGATTGCCCCTACATTAATTTCTTAATTCATTGACATTAACGGTCTCCGTGGGAATACATAAGAGAACAATAACTAACTTTTGTCAGAATTTTGTCAGAATTTGAAATTTATATAAAAATTTATAAGTTAATAAAGAAGAAAATTTCTCTAGGAGTTTATATCTTTAAATTTTATGCAGTAAGCAAATCCATTTAAGTTATAGTATTCTATACTCCCTTCTAATTGATAAGTGGCTAGAGATTCTATGAGTTTAAATCCAAAATTCTTTTTGAGCTTGGGGATGTCAATGCCTACTCCATTATCAGATATTTTTAACTCTACTCTATCGTCATTATCTTTAGTTATTTTAATAGTGATTTCCATACGCTCTAAACTGGTTGTATCAAAAGCATGTTTAAAACTATTTGTGATTATTTCATTTAGGATAAGACCTAGAGGTACAGCATTTTTGAGTGTGAGCATAATATCTTTGCACTCTATATTAAATGCTATTTCCTTATCATTTAAAGA
>JADGDQ010000079.1 GCA_016744805.1 Sulfurovaceae bacterium | reverse complement strand
ACCCATGGTTCATCAGAACAAAGTTGCACAAGAGATGGATAAGTAGGAATCAAAGTATGCCCCAAACTTTGAGCCATCTCTAATCCACTAGAACTCCCCCCAAGCTTAGGCACAGCAGGAGACCCAGAAGCTAAAAGTAGCTCTTTGGCTCTCTTTTGCCCTTGTGTTGTTTGGAGTATAAATAGCCCTTGTTCTTTGCTAATACTCTCTACTGTACAATCACAGATAAGTTTTACGCCTAATCTTTGAGCCTCATAGAGCAAAATTTCTACAACAGTACTCGCTTGCATACTCATAGGAAAAAGCTTCCCCTCTTTGCCCTCTATTAATAGTAAGCCCATATCTGCAAAAAGATTCTTGATTATCTGAGCATCATACCCAGCCAAAACTTCTTCGATAAAAGGAGGATTAGAAGAGTGGTATTGATAAGGTGCAATATTATTATTACCAATATTACACTTCCCATTCCCACTAACAAGTATCTTCTTCCCTACTTTAGTATTCTGCTCCAAAAGCAAAACAGACTTCCCATTTTTACTAGCCAAAATAGAAGCCAGCAACCCAGATGCCCCAGCCCCTACAATAATTAAGTTTGTTTGTGTTGTTATATTCATAAAGGTATTATAGCTATAAATTGATAGGTGCTAGTAAATTTAAGCTTATTGATAATTACTCTCATTTTAAATACTCATTAAGCAAACTCCTACTATACTTCAGCTTATGGCTATAAGTTGATAATTGTTATCAACTTATACAAATTATGATTATATAGAAGGAATTATCGTGGATAAGATAACCGTAGTATTAGCAGGTCAGCCCAATGTTGGCAAAAGCTCTCTTATCAATGCTATCTCTGATGCCAAACTCAAAGTTGGTAATTTTGCAGGAGTGACTGTTGATAAGGTAGAATTAGATATTAGTTATTGTGATGAGGTGGCTTGTCGTGATTATATTATTCATGTTGTAGACTTGCCTGGTGCGTATTCTTTGGTTGACTATACTCAAGAAGAGCGAGTTACCAAAAATGCTCTTTTAGAGGGTGATTATGATGTTATTGTAAATGTTGTAGATGCTACGCACTTGCAAAGAAACCTTCTTTTGACTTCGGAGTTATTAGAACTTGGGAAAAAGATGGTTGTTGTACTCAATATGATTGATGAGGCTGAGGCTGAAGGGATAGAGATAGATGAAAAACAACTTTCTACTATTTTGGGTGTGCCTTGTATCAAAGCAAGTGCCTATAAAAAAATAGGAATTAAAGAGATAGAACAGAGTATTGTAACAGTCTCCCAAGATGATACTATTAGTAATAAGGTTATTTATAGTGATTTTATAGAAGAAGAGATTGCTCATATTGTTCGTTTTTTTAAAGAGAGAAGATATACAAGTGCTATTCCTTATCGCCAGTTAGCTATTAGACTGCTCAAAGAAGATGAAAAAATATACAAAAAAATCCATGAAGAACCTATATGGATAGAGTTACAACATCTTTTGCGTGAAGCATTAGAACACCTTTATTTACATGCAGGGAGCAAAGACCTCAAAGAGATTTTTACTGATGAACATTTTGCATTTGCCAAGGGTGCAAAAATGGAAGTGATGAGTCGTAAATCTATGCGTGCAAAGAGTCTTACACAAAAGATAGATAATCTTCTTATTAATAAATACTTGGGTATTCCTATATTTTTCCTCTTTATGTGGATATTGTTTCAGCTTACTTTTGAAGTAGGGGCAATTCCTATGGATTTGATTGATGCTTCATTTTCTTGGTTGGGCGATAAAGCAAAAGTAGTTTTAGGTGATGGATGGCTAGGCTCACTTGTGGCTGATGGTATGATAGCAGGTGTGGGTTCTGTGATGATGTTTTTGCCCAATATTATGATACTTTTCTTTGGTATTGCCCTTTTGGAAACTACAGGGTATATGTCAAGAGTCTCTTTTATGTTAGATGGATTCTTTCACCGTTTTGGACTGCATGGCAAAAGCTTTATTCCACTTGTAACTGGTTTTGGCTGTTCTGTTCCTGCGTATATGGCTGCACGAACACTCAAAAATGAAAAAGACCGACTCTTAACACTCTTTATTATAGGATTTATGAGTTGTGGAGCAAAGTTGCCTATTTATGTACTCTTTATTGGGGCATTCTTTGAGGCACAAAATGCTGGTAACTGGCTCTTTCTTATCTATATGATAGGAGCAGTGCTAGGGCTTATTTCTGCTAAAATTCTTCATTTATATGTATTCAAAGGTGAAGATGAACCATTTGTTATGGAGATGCCAAAGTATCGTTTGCCATCATTAGCACTTATTTGGCATACGGTCTATGGACAATCCAAAAGCTATATCAAAAAAGCAGGTACATTTATTTTGGCTGCTTCTATGCTTGTGTGGTTTGCTAGTAATTATCCCAAAAATCAAGATATTCAAGATAGCTATGAAGTTAAAATAGAAAAAGTCCAAAGTCAAGAAGAGAAAGACAAACTTGCAAATGAGATGCAAAGCCAACTTCTTAAAGAGAGTTATTTAGGTAAAGTAGGTCAGGCTTCAGAGTGGTTTTTTGCTCCATTAGGATTTGATTGGAAGATGAGTATAGCACTAGAAACAGGGCTTGCAGCCAAAGAGGTAGTAGTTTCTACACTTGGAGTACTCTATTCATTAGGAGATGAGACGGATGAAAATAGTGCATCACTAAGAACACAACTCAAAGAGCATATACCTTTGCCATCGGCAATTGCCTTTATTGTCTTTGTTATGATCTATTTACCATGTTTTGCAGCATCAATGGTTTTTGCTAGAGAAGCGGGTGGATGGAAGTATCTACTCTATCTTTTCATTTTTACAACAGCAACAGCATGGGTTTTAAGCTTTATAGCCTACAATGTCAGCAAAGTTATTCTAGGAGTCTAAAATGGTATTAAGCCAATTACAAAAAGGAGATGAGGCAATAATAGTGCGTATTAATGCTGATTCTACGCTACGAAACCGTTTAAGCTCTTTTGGTGTTATGCGTGGAGAACATATCAAAGTAAAAGGATGTTCTTTAGCAAAAAAAACAATGGAGATAGAGATAGAAAATACTCTATTGGCACTTAGAGAGATAGAAGCGAGTAAAATAGAAGTATCACAAGTTGCTGAAGTAAGCCAATAAAGGATTATCTCTATAGGTGGGGAAATCCCACCCATAGTACTAAAAAATATTCTCCCTCAAAGCCTTTCGTGTAGCTCTATCAACTAGAGTGAAAATCTCATCAATCTCATTTTTAATAGATGCCCTCTTATGACCTTTTATCTTAACAAACTCACAATCTAAACTATCTAATCTCTTAAAAAATTCTCTGTAGAGTTGATGATTTTTTATCTGTTTTCCTTTGCTTGTGATATAGTTATTTTTCTCAAACCTCTCTCTTCTTGCTTGGAGACCTATAATATTTTGGCAGTCTGTATAGATTACTATTTTGAAGTTTTTTAAACTCGTATTATCTAAAGCCCACAAAAGCGTCTCTAGCTCTAGTTGTGTTGAGGAGGTGTTGTCAAACTTTTTAAGTAAGATATTCTTTTCTAGTTCAGTAGATAAGTACTCTAGTTTATCTACTAGCAGATAAGCACCATATCCTATACCACTCTGAGGATTAACGCTTCCATCTGTAAAGAGATAGATTTTTTCTTTTGTTTTATTCATGTCCTATTTTACCGTAATTAATTATTCTGATATAATTCGGCTTAAAGTCAACAATAATATCAAGGAACAAGTAATTTGAAACAAGCTATTATAAAAAATCATATTCGATACTACAGAGGGGATATGCCCCTCATACTCACCGCACCCCATGGTGGACAAATCTCTCCTAACACTATTGATGATAGAGTACATGGAGTCTTTGATTTAGATGATTATACACTCGAACTCACAGAAGAGATTATAGATGAGTTTTATCTTCAAACAGCCAAAACCCCTTATGCAGTTGTTGGTGAGATTTCAAGAACAAAAGTAGACCTTAATAGACATAGAGACTTAGCCTACGAAGATGAGAGAGCTAAGGTAGTGTATGATGAGTTTCATCACCTCATACAAAAAAGTGAACAAGAGATAAATACAAAATTCTCTAAAGGCTTATATATAGATATACATGGTCAATCCCACCCAAAAGGCTACACAGAGTTTGGCTATCTGCTCTATAACGATATGTTAAAATTAGCCAATGAGCATCTAGCATACCATCAAGACCAGACAAGTATACGAACTCTCTCTAAATTCTCTAATGAATCTTTTTTAAATCAATTAAAAGGTAGATACTCGTTAGGGAGTTTGATGTGTAATGAAGGATACGACTCTATCCCCTCTACAAAAATCCCTTATGCCACTGATGGCAACTATTTTGAGGGTGCGTATGATACTATCAGATATGGCTCACTCCAAGGTGGAAATATTAGTGGTATTCAAATAGAGTTTCCTTATGCAGGTATCAGAGACACCAAAGAGCATAGACAAAAGTGTGCCAAAGCATTTGTAAAATCTATGATAAAGTTTATGCGTGTGCATTTTGATGTGGATTTGGAGAGTTTGTAGCAAAACTTTTGCAGGAGATACCCTCTCATCTGTATAATTACATTTTTTCCCATTCAAATTTTATAATATTTTTCTCATCTTCATCAAAATTGATACCTACTAAATAGATCTCTTTTTGATGATCGAGATATTTTTGAGCATAAGCTTTATCTTTTATCTGTTGTAAGGCATCTTCCTTTCCAACCTTGAACTCTATAATATAGATAATATCTTCTACAAAAACAGTTAAATCTATACGCCCTTTATTTGTTACATCTTCGCCTATGATTTCTATTCCTAAGCTTTGAAGATAAATATAAATAACAGAAGCATAGAAGCCCTCATAATTTTTTATATTATTAGAGCTATAATTATTATAAGGAATTGATGCAAACATAGAGATGAGAGATTTTTTTAAATCATCTAACTGTGCATCACAAAGTGCATCATACATATCATTTTGATATTTTATTTTTTGTGCTGGTCTGTTTATTAAATAGTCTACTAAAACATCATTTAAAGATTGTTTTACCTCTATATTTGGTAATCTTAATTTATATTCTATGCCACCGCGTCTTTTTTCTATTACCTTATCAATTGTCAAATACCCCGTTTGATAAAGTATAACTTCCAAATCTAAATTCTCTATATCAAAGCTATTTAAGAGTTTTTCACTTACTATTAAGTTTGATAAATTGGGTAAAAAGTAATTTTCTTGTTTGATTAAATCTATAAGAAATTTTGGTGTACCTGTTTCAAACCAATAATTTTTGTAAAGAAAATCGTTAGATATAAAGAGTAAAATATCAAAGGGATTATAAACATCATCTTTTAAAAAGTTATATCCATTGTACCAATTTTTTAGTTTTTCTAAATCTACATCTTGGAGATAAGGAATAAAAGTTTTTTCTATGTCTTCTTGCGTATAGCCACAGATATTTCCATATCTTTTATTCAAACTAATATCATCTAGCATATTTAGTCCAGAAAAGATAGAAGCTTTTGAGAACTTACTGACTCCTGTAAGCATTACAAATTTTATATATTGGTCTGCATTTTTTATCTCACCGTAAAGTCTTCTTAAAATATCTCTACATTGCAAAGCTAATTGGGGATTAATAATATTATCAAGTATCGGTTTATCATATTCATCTATCAAAATAACTACTTTTTGATTGTATCTTTCATAAGATTTACTAATCAAATCTGAAAAACAAATCGCATAATCGTAATTTTTTTCACATACTATATCTAAGCGTTTTTGATTATCATCTAATGCTTTTGTTAGAGAACCCATAAGCTCCGCAACACTCCCTACATTTCCAAAGGCTATTTTTATCACGGGGTATTTAACACTCCAATCCCATTTATCATAAATAGCCAAATCTTCAAAATATTCTTTATTTCCTTCAAATATATTTTGCAGAGTATCCATAAACAAAGACTTACCAAATCTTCTAGGACGCGATAAAAAATAATACTTTCCTCTATCTATCAAATCAAATGCTATATCTGTTTTATCTATATAAATATAATTCTCTTTTTTGTCTCTTATATCTGCAAATGTTTGTATGCCTATTGGTAGCTTTTTCATTTTTATCCTTGTAGATTACTATTTATTGTAACAAGTGCTAGAAAAAACTCTTCTTAAGATAAAAGAGTATTTGAAGCAATTAGATTACTTCAATATTAAAATAAACATCATAAATAAAACTTATGTATAGATTAAAATATACAAAAAATAAGTAATTTATTCAATTATTTTTAATTTAGTTACAGTATGATACGCTTTCAAATTAATTATTTAAGGAGTCATCATTAAAATATTACAGTATATACTCTTCTTTCTACTCTTTGCAACTTTTTCAACGCTAGAGGCTAGTTATGATACATTGGCAAAGAGTGCAGGGATGAGTCATAAAAAAATGACTAAAATAGTGAAAAAAATCGTAAAACATGAATCTACTACAGGTAATTATCGAACAATAAATCGTATTAGTGGTGCGTATGGGCGGTATCAGATTATGAAAAAGACAGCAAAACAGTATGCTAAAAAACTAAATATACCTTATAATAAATGGAAAAAACCTCTTAATCAAGATAAAATTTTTGAAGCTATTCTAAAAGATAATATTAATAGTCTCAAAAGAAATGGTATTGAAATAAATGCTTTTTCAATTTATGGAACACATCAACAAGGTGCTGGTGGATTTAATGCGATTGTTAAAAATAAAAAGCTTACTAAAAGTCTAGAGAGAAATATCAGATATAATCTTCCCAAAAAACTTAGACATACTTCCAAAAGAAACTTGAAAAAAACTTGG
>JADGDQ010000021.1 GCA_016744805.1 Sulfurovaceae bacterium | reverse complement strand
AGTTTGGTTCTATACTCTACATTTACACCTTGCTTTTTTAGCTCCTCAAAAAATGCTTTTGCACTTGCAATCTGTAGTTTTTCTTTTGTACTAATATCACTATAGTTATCATATCCCTTTGTCTCCACAATGAAAAATAACTCTTTTTTATCATCTTGTTCTATTACATATCCAAAATCAGGATTGTAGCTTCTCCCATGTGCAGTTGGTATATTTACTTTAGGTAGTTTTGCAAAGATAGTTATTTTTTTATGATTAGATTCATCAATAGTAAGCCCTTCAATGGCACTATCAACCTCCATAAAGTTCTCATCATAAATACTCTTTTGTCTAATGATATCTTTTGAAATTTCATATCTCTCTCTCCCTAAACTTCCAGCTGTTATAAACCCTTTTACCCTACCATCTATAGTTAGTGCTGTATTTTGTACCTCTATTCTCTTGATGTCATAAGATATTTTATTGATGATGGTATCATAAATTGCACCTATAAGTTCATCAGATATTAGTTTGAGTGCTAAATTTTCATTTTGTGCTATGAGTTGAAATTTCTCTTTATCTATTTTCATTAAAATAGTTGCTATAGTTTCGACTGTGAGTTTTGTTCTATTACTAAGTGTTTTGATAAACTCATAAATAGTAAATATAGTGTTGGTTTGTATTTTTATACTATCTTGTTGAGTATCATGGTTTTTTTTATCTTCTATATGTCTATCTCTTTGGATAATTATATCATTAAAGCCTATACTAAAATTAGAATTTATATTCATTACAGATTTCTTGATCAATTCTACAGTATCAATATCATACTTTATAACAGCATCATAATTTAGACTATCCCATAGGTTTTTAAATTTTAAAAACTTCTCTTTATCTATTTTTATTTTGCCTTTATCTTTGGTATCACCTCTACCTTTTGATTTAATTCTACTTGTAGTTTTGAAATAACTATCAAAATACTCTTTTAATCTTTGACAATCACACCCTTTTATATCAAGATTTTCTAACTCTTCTGATTTTAGACTATATTGCTCTTTTGAAATAACTATTTCGCTCATTCCCTCATCATCTATTGATATATATTCTAACTCTTCTAATTTATCCAAAAGTCTTACAGCAAATCTAGGATTTGAAGATATACCATTTTCTATCATTATAGTCTCATTAAACAATTTTGAAACAGCTCTTACACTATGCAAACTTATCTCATTTTGAATAGAGCTTACAAAGTCACTCTCAGTTGAGGGGACGACTACAAAAAGCTCATTAACAAAATCAAAATCATTATACTCTTTTGTAACCCTTTGACCATCTTGTCTTACTGCAAGTCTTAGACCTCGTCCTATCTGTTGGAGTTTGGATATTTTGGAGTTACTTGGAGCTAATTTACATAGTGTCATTACATTTGGATTATCCCAACCCTCTTGCAAGGCCCATTGAGAAAAGATAAATCGTAAATCACTATCAAATGATAACAGCTCCTCTTTTTTATTCAAAATAAGCTCTATAGCCTCCTCTTCATCTTTGATACTTTTGGATTTGGCAAAGTATCCACTATGTAACTCTTTTAGAGTCTCTCTTGTCTTTAGTAGATATTTTTTGTACTCTTCATCTAAATTCTCTCTTTGTAGTACGATATTTAAGTTTTTCAGATACAGTTTTTCAAAAAGCTTCGCCAACTCTCCTCCACTTCCATCATCAAGAAGATACTTATCTACCCTATCTATAAAAAATAGACACAGAGCTTTTATATCTATCTTAAATAGCTCCTCTTCTCTCTCGAAGTGATTTTCTATGGCTCTATTAACGATTTGAGTCTGCATAGCATCCAAGAGTACCCCATAGCTTTCACTCTCTCCTAGTGCCAAAGATATACCATTGACAAACAGCACTTCACTTTTGGTAATCTTCTCTACGATATAACCATTGAGATACTCTATATCTGATTTACTCCCAAGATTATCACCTTTTTTGAGTTGAGCTTTTTGGGTTTTAGAGTTTATATCTTTGTACTCTATAGAGGCTATATACTCTTTTTGATTTGCACCACTTACGCTTTTATAAGAGAGGGTATGATTATCCACATTTTCATTTCCCACTGTATCTACAGTGATAGCTTTAACCAAGCCTTTTGAAAAAGCATCTACACTATCAAGAGTATAAATAAGATTTTTATATTCATCATTTTTATAAGTAGCACCAAATCTAAGTGTAAAAAGAGGATTAAACTCTTTTAGATATTTAGCTGTCTGCTTACCCTCAAAACGGTGAGGCTCATCTATGATAATCACAGGTTTTAGATACGCTATAGCTTCCATATAACTCTTGGATTTACCTATCAAACTATTCTCTATACCCTTTTTATTTATCTTATTTGAGGCACTATTAAAAGATTGATAAGTAGATACAAGTACAGATATTTTTTGGTCACTCTCATTGATATAGTTTTGCACTGTTTTTTCACTATAATTAAATGCTGATATACTCTTGCCATACTCTTTTACAAAAAATTCTTTAGTAATTTTTATATTTTTAATAGTACCTTGACGGATAGGATTTGATGGTACTAATATAATAAACTTAGACAATCCATAATCACGATTAAGTTTATAAATAGATTCTAAAAATGTAAATGTTTTACCCGTTCCCGTTTCCATCAAAGTGTCTATTACCAACTCCCCTTTTATAGAAATATCACCTATATCTACTTTGTTAGATTCTCTTATATTTTCTATATTTTTAGCCAATATTTGGCGTGATAACCCTAAATCAAATGATGGATTACTTTTTCTATTTTCATTTTTTGTAAATAGTATATTTCTAAAAACATCACTTATACTATTTACTGCTTTTTCTTGATACTCTAGTCTATCAAACTTTATTTTTAAGCTCATAAACTACTACCCTCTAAATCTAAGCTTATCAGATTTTATACCTATGCTACTTACTGCACTCTCACACTCTAGTGTAAATTTATCATCACTTATATTTGGTGAATATACAGTTATATACTCTAACTCTTTTTTAGGTTTTAATTTTTTTATAAGTTCATCTATACTTACATTACCAAGGACAAAAGCAACATTTGAAGCTAGATACAGTTTATCTTCTATAAGTGTTTCCATCTTTGTACTTAGAGGTAAACTCTCTGCTACGAGTAGATTATAGAGTATCTCCTCTTCACTCTCAATAGCGTTATCAATAAATTTTAATAAATCACCTTGTGTAGCTTCTCCCAAAGATTTTTGATAGATTTTTTGTTTATTATCTTCCACTATCTCAAATACTCTAAAGCCTATATCCAACTCTTGTAGCGTCAAATCATCTTTGACTATCTTATCCCCAGCTCTTTTGATGCGTTCTTGCGTAATATCAAAGATAGTATTATATCCTGCTTTTCTTGCTTCTGATTTCTCTGGTGTCTCTTCTGCCCACTGCACACAGATAAACTTTCTATTTCCATTATCTTCTGCATTTAAATCCATTACTGCATGTGCTGTTGTACCACTTCCTGCGAAGAAGTCTAAAATAATAAAATCTTTATTATCTTTAAATAGTTGTAATATTTTTATGATTAAATTTATTGGTTTTGGAGTATCAAATAGAGTCAAACTATCAAATAATTCTTTTAATTCATTATTTGCTTTTCTTGTTGTTCCAAATTCTTCTCCATTCCAAATATTTTCAGGCATTCTACCATTTTGATTTTTTAAATAAATTTTTCTAATAACTTTTGTATTTTCATTATTAAAGATAATTTCTTTAGATGTAATTTTACTATCAATTTCTTCTTTAGACCATCTCCATCCATTCTCTGGACATTTAATTATATTTCCATTAGGTGCTATAATATCAAAACATAATGTAGAACGATAACTGGGACTTCTAACATCTCCACTTCTCCAATCTCCATTTATGTCATTATCAGGATTAGTATAATTTTTATTATCTTTTTCAGTTCTAGGAAAACGCATATTTTCTAAAGAGTCTGATTTAGAATAAACTAAAATAGAGTTATATTGTCTTGAAAAATATTTCTCATCATTTTTACTTTGTTGTGTATGTTTCCATACTATATTAGCTACAAAATTATCCCCACCAAAAATATCATCACATAATAACTTCAACTGTGCCACTTCATTATCATCAATAGAGATAAATATAACCCCATCATCTTTGAGTAAATCTCGTGCCAATAAAAGCCGTGGATACATAAAAGAGAGCCATCCACTATGAGTCTTTGCTCCTTGGATATTTTCTATATACTCTACATACTCTTCATCATATCCCAACTCTTCAAGCGTCTCTTGTGTATTGGTGGTGAAGTTGTCATTATATACGAACCCATCATTTTTAGTGTTGTAAGGTGGGTCGATGTATATCATTTTAATACTCTCAAAATAATTCTGGCGAAGTATCTTCAAAGCATCAAAATTATCACCTTTTATAAGGATATTATCTGTACTGTCCCAATCTTTACTATTATTATCATTGAGAGGCTTTAGCACTTTATAGTTTTTGGCAAAGGCTTGATGGTATGCCTCTTTTTTGCCTACCCAGTTAAGACCATATCCATCTTCTCTTATTTTGGCTTTGCTAGGGTCTAGGCTCATTTGTAATTTTTGAGGATCTATGCTATATTTACCATCTTCATCAATACTAATAGCATTAGGAAACTGTTTTTTTAAAAGCTCATAATTTATATCATTTATACTCTGTTCTTGAATTATATTAGTATCTAATGGCATCTTTTACCTTTTTTGCTCTATTTTATTTTTATATATTAATAGCTACTTTATAATCTGGATCATCCTCTTCATAAGTACAGTGTGGTCCTGCTTGTTTGAGTATCATCTTACAATCTTTACTTAGGTGACGCAGAGTTAAATTTTTATTAGCCTCTTCATATTTTTTGGTAAGACCATCTATAGCTTCTACACCTGAAGCATCCATAACTCTTGCATTTTTAAAGTCTATAATAACTTTTTCGGGATCATCTTCAATAGAAAAATTATCAGGAAAAGAGACAGCAGAACCAAAGAAAAGTGGACCATCTAACTCATATACCTTTGTACCATCATCTTCTATATGTGTGCGTGCATAGATTCGTGCATGTTTCCAAGCAAAAGCCAATGCAGAGATAATAACACCTGCAATAACAGCAATAGCCAAATCAGCAAATACTGTAATTACTGTTACTGCTACCATTACAAAAGCATCTGTTTTTGGCATATGTCTTAAATGAGAAAAACTACTCCACTCAAATGTTCCTATACTCACCATAAACATAATACCCACAAGTACTGCTACAGGAATAATATTAAGTAAATCAGTCAAAGAAGCCACAAGTATCATAAGTCCAAATGCAGCGACCAATGAAGAGAGTCGACCTAAGCCTCCTGAAGTATAGTTAATGATAGATTGACCAATCATCGCACATCCTGCCATACCACCAAAACATCCACAAGTAATATTACCAACACCTTGAGCGACACACTCTTTGTTTCCACTACCACGAGTACCACTCATCTCATCTAATACTGCCAAGGTAAGAAGTGATTCAATAAGACCAACTAACGCAGATATTACAGCAAAAGGGAATACTAAAACTATAGCATCCCAGCTCATAATTGTATCAGGAATATGAAAACTTGGAAGTTCCCCTTTAAATTGACTCAAATCAGCTAATTGCCCAATAAGACTCGTATCTGCTTTTGTAATATACACTAACAGTGTCATCAATGCTATAGCAACTAACCCTGAGGGTACAGCTTTTGTATACTTTGGTAAGAAAAACATAATCATCATAGTAGCAAGCACAACCGCATACATCTGCCATCCTTGACCATCAAAAAACTTAAACTGAGCCATAGCAATAACTATTGCAAGTCCATTAACAAAACCATAAATAGCAGGCAGAGGTACAAGACGAATAAATTTACCAAGTTTCAATAGACCAAAAGCAATTTGGATAATACCAGCTATGATAGTAGCCAAAAGTATATACTGTAAAACACCTATGGTTAAATCATCTCCTGATAAACCTTGCTTTTCAAGTATGCTTGTAGCCTCTATTGCCAAACCTACCAAAACAACAGCAATAGCACCAGTAGCACCACTAATCATCCCTGGCTTACCACCAATAAGTGCAGTAATAGCACCCAATATAAAGGCAGTATATAGCCCTACAATAGGACTCACACCTACGATAAATGCAAAGGCTATAGCCTCTGGTACAAGAGCAACCGCAACAACAAGTCCTGAAAGAATGTCATTTTTGATATTGTCTGTTTTGTAATTAGAGATATTGAACAAATTCAATCCTTAATAAAAATTTCGGAATTTTATCATAAATATACAAAATAGTAATAGTAAACTTAGCTACTTAGGTTATTCCCTTTAAGAAACAACCCTCTAAGGTTTTCAAGGTTACTAATTGATTCAGGGAGTTTTGTTAATTTATTATGTGATAACTTTAATTGTGTTAGATGCATAAGGTTACAAATAGAGTTAGGAACTCGTATTAAGTTATTATTTTCTAAGTTTAATATCTCTAGGCTAATAAGCTTTCCTATATTTTTTGATAATTTTCTTATATTATTATTTTCAAGATTAAGATAGACAAGATTTTTTAATTGTGTTATAGATTTGGGAAGATCTACAAGTTGATTGTATGAGGCATTTAGATTAGTAAGTGATGTTAACATGCCTATCTCTTCAGGGAGTACATCTAAATTTTTATGGCTAATATCAAGAGTTACTATATGAATAAGAGAATCTTTGTCTTTTGGAAAATTTGAGATACCCTCTTGTTCCGCCCAATTCCATAAAACTTGCATCCATGCATACTCCGTATCTGTTTGGATTTCAAGCTTTTCCTTAAGAGATTCTAACTCTAATTCTAAAAGTTTTTTTGTGCGACCAAAGTAATCCCCATCTTGCATCTCTTTTTGGATGCGTTGATAGGTTTCGTTATGGTATAAATAGGCGACTTCTACTTTTTTTTGACCAATTCTCTTTTTGATATCAAGAATATTTCTATGAAGATCTTCTTTACTTACTCTTTTATATTCAGAAGATTTTTTCTTATGAGTATTTCTTGTTACTCTGCTCTTAATCTCTTTAACTTTTTTGAGATCTTGTTTAATGTAAGCATTATTGAGTTCAGAAAATATCTCTTCAACATTATTTCTGAGATAGGGTGTTATCATATCTGGATGACATAGTTTCATAGCATGTGTATAGGCATCTTTTAAAATAAGCTTTTCAACTTTGGTTAAAACAGGAGGTTGTTTAGATTCTTCTTCTCGTAGAAGATAGCTAAATTGTCGATAATCATCATTAGCTTCATCTAATAATATTTCAAGAGTCTCAACATCTTCATGCTTGTTATTATTTATTTGCATTTTTAATATAACTCTCTTGATTTTGAGTGTCTCTTTGACAAGAGATCCTAAATCCTTATAATAACTACTATTAAATGTATCAATTTTTTGGAGAAGATCATTTTTCTCTTTATTTAAAAAATGTAATGTATCATCTAAGTTTTTTTGTTCTGACCTTAAATTTTCTATCTCTCTTTCATCAAGTATTATTTTATCAATAAGAATAGAACCTAAATTATATTTATTTCGATCAATAAGTGTTACAATATGTACAACATCATTATTTATATCTAGTTCTTTTATTCTTTTGACTTGTTGAGCGATAAGTTTATCATCTTTGAGTGCGATACTATCTTTAATAAGTTCCAAATACTCTATAATCTCTTTCATATTCACACTATATCCTAATTTACTGATAGATACGATAACTAGTAATTCTTAAGTGCTTAATCCACATTTGAATTTCACTTGTTAGACGAATATTATTATCTTTTAAATTAAGTTCTCTTAATTCTCGTAAATATGTTATCTCCACAGGAAGTTTTCCTAAGTTATTATCTTCTAAATTCAACAACTTTAATTTATTTAAATGTCGTATCTCTTTTGGAATAGATGATATTTGATTATGCCATAAATTTAACCATAATAACTGCTTAAGCTTTCCTACTTCAGGTGGCAAAGTAATCAAATTATTTCCTTGTAATGAGAGTTCTTTAAGTTGAGACATCTCTCCAATTTCTGCGGGAAGACTCTTTATACTATTAATAGCCAATCCAAGTCTAGTTAAATTAGCTAATGATATAAGCTCCAAAGGAAATTCAGTAAAGTCATTATTCCAAAAATTTAATTCAGTTAATTTTGTTAGCTTAGAAAAATCCGCAGGTAGACTACTAAGTGAATTACCCCAAATAGTATGATTTTCACGACGCTTTCCCTTGATGTCAAGCTCTTCAAGATTACTTAACTTACATATTTCATTTGGAAGATGGGTTAATTTATTAGCCCCTATATTTAATACTTTTAAGTTGCTAAGATTTCCTATTTGCAAAGGTAAGCTCTTTAAACGATTTCCTTCTACATGAAGTTCTATTAAATGTCCTAACTGCCCTATCTCTTCAGGTAATACTTCAATATAGTTGTTACAAAGATTTAACTCTGTAAGGCTTGTAAGATTTCCAACTTCTGAGGGTAAGACATGAAGTCGATGATTTTCAAGGTTAAGCTTAGTAAGGCGAAAGAGATAGCCTATTTCACGAGGTAAAGAAGTAAGTCTATTACCATGATTGAGGTGTAATACTGTTAAGTTCATCAAGTTTCCTATCTGACTAGGAAGCTCTGTAAGTTGATTTGCCCCTAAATCAAGCCTTTGTAACTGTGTTAACTCTCCTATCTTTGAGCTCAAACGAGTAAGCTTATTGGCTTTAAGATTTAATACTATAAGGTTTTTAAGACACCCTATACTCGAAGGTAGTCTTGTAAGTTTATTGTTATTTAGGTTTAAATGTGTTAATTTACTTAAATTGGAAATTTTTGTAGGGAGTCTAGTAAGTTTATTATGACTTAAATCAAAATTCTTTAAGTTTGTCAAATTTATAATTTCTGAGGGGAGTTGCCCTAAAAAATTAGCACTTACTATCAAAGAGTTTAATCGTTTGAGTTTAGCAATTTCTACAGGAAGTTCAAAAAGTCTTGTATTACAAAGATTTAACTCTACCAAGTTAGTAAGATTACCTATAAGAGGGGTAACTGCTTTGAGTGGAATATGTGATAAATCTAGCTTTGTAATTTGAAGTAAAACTTCTTTGTCTCTGGGAAATCCATGATAATTTTGACTATCTTGATTGCCCTGAGTAGTGCTACATTCGAGAAAAGGAATATTATTTTCATCAGCCCATTGAAATATATCTTCTACCCAACTTTCATTAGGCAATAAGTATCTATTATCAAGAATCTTATCAGTGATATCAAGTAAAGTTTGAGTTTTCATAAGAATACTAAAACTATCTTTTTTGATACTAGGATTTTCACTCATAATTCAAACCTTTTGTTATATATCAAAACTATTGCCTCATAAAGCTATCTAACATCATAGTTATTATATCAACTTATTGCTGTTATGTTATTTATAATTTTTAAATGGATATTTTGGTTACAGAATGCTTTTGCTAACAAGGGGCAGTTTGTAACTATACGATACACTAGAGGTAACTATTTTTCTCTTCAATGCCTCAAAACATCTTTATATTTATATTTTTGTTATTATAATGTTACCAAATAATTTTAATTACAGAGGAGACTTTATGGCACTATTAGAAGCATATAAAGCACACACAGCAGAGAGAGCGACACTTGGTGTCACACCATTGGCATTGACAGCAGATCAGGTAGCAGAACTTATTGAACTACTGAAAGCATCTCCTATTGCTGATGCAGATTATGCAATGGAACTTTTTACCCAAAAAGTACCTGCTGGTGTTGATGATGCAGCGTATGTAAAAGCAGCATTTTTAAATGATATTGTGCAAGGTAACACAACTTGTGAAACTATTGACGCTTTAAAAGCAACAGAGATTTTAGGAACAATGCTCGGTGGATTTAATGTCTCTCCTCTCGTTGAGGCACTGACATCAAGTGATACAGCAGTGGCAGAGTCTGCAGCAAAAGAGCTTAAAAATACACTTCTTGTATATGATTCATTTAATGCTGTTAAAGCACTTATGGATGGTGGCAATGCATTGGCAAAAGAGATTATTGAATCTTGGGCAAATGCAGAGTGGTTTACAAATAAACCAGCAATGGAGAAGGAGATTACAGTAACTGTATATAAGATTCCTGGTGAAACAAATACAGATGATCTCTCTCCTGCTTCTGAAGCATTTACAAGAGCAGATGTTCCATTGCATGCAAACTCTTTCCTTATCAACAGAATGGACAATCCATTAGATACTATGGTTGAGTTAAAGAAAAAAGGTCATCCCCTAGCGTATGTTGGAGATGTTGTAGGAACTGGTTCAAGTAGAAAATCAGGTATCAACTCAGTACAATGGCACATGGGTGTAGATATTCCAAATATCCCAGGTAAAAGAACTGGTGGTATTGTTCTTGGTGATATTATTGCACCAATCTTCTTTAACACAGCAGAAGATTCAGGATGTATTCCTATCCAAGCACCAGTAGGTAAACTTGAAACTGGTGATGTAATTACTGTAAAACCTTTTGATGGTGTAATTGAGAGAGATGGAGAAGTTGTTTCTGAGTTTAAAATAGAGCCAAATACACTTCCAGACGAGATGAGAGCTGGTGGGCGTGTCCCACTTATCATTGGTAAAGGTCTTACAGCAAAAGCAAGAGAAGCTCTAGGTATGGACGCTGGAGATATTTTTATGACTCCTGAGATGCCAGCAGATAATGGCAAAGGCTTTACTCTAGCTCAAAAAATGATTGGTAAAGCATGTGGAATCGAAGGTGTTAAACCAGGTACATACTGTGAGCCAGTAGCAACAACTGTAGGTTCTCAAGATACAACAGGTCCAATGACAAGAGATGAAGTAAAAGATCTTGCAGCATTGAGCTTTGGTGCAGATATGGTTATGCAGTCATTCTGTCACACAGCTGCCTATCCAAAACCAGCAGATATTAAACTTCAACACACACTTCCACAGTTTTGGACAGAGAGAAAAGGTTTCATCTTAAGACCAGGTGATGGTGTTATCCACTCTTGGTTAAACAGATTATGTCTTCCAGATACAGTTGGAACTGGTGCAGATAGCCATACAAGATTCCCTATAGGTATCTCATTCCCAGCAGGTTCTGGTCTTGTTGCATTTGCAGGTGTTACTGGTATGATGCCAATCACTATGCCTGAGTCTGTTCTTGTGAGATTTTCTGGAGAGATGCAACCAGGAATTACACTAAGAGATATGGTTAATGCTATTCCTCATCAAGCGATCAAAGATGGTCACTTAACAGTTGCTAAAGCTGGTAAGAAAAATATCTTCTCTGGTAGAGTTCTTGAGATTGAAGGTCTAGAACAACTCAAGTGTGAGCAAGCATTTGAGCTAAGTGATGCTTCTGCTGAACGATCAGCTGCTGCTTGTACAGTCTATCTTGATAAAGAGCCTATTATCGAATACCTAGAGTCAAATATCGTTCTTATCGAAGAGCTTATCAATCAAGGGTACGAAGATAAAGCAACACTTCAAAGAAGAGCTGACAAGATGAGAGATTGGATTGCAAACCCAGAACTTCTCAAAGCTGACGCTGACGCTGAGTACGCTGCTGTTATTGAAATTGATATGAATAAGATCACAGAGCCTATCTTGGCTTGTCCAAATGATCCAGATGATGTAAAAACACTAAGTGAGATTCACGAGTCAGGTCTTAGAACAGAGATTGACGAAGTATTTGTGGGTTCTTGTATGACAAATATTGGTCTCTTTAGAGCACATGCAGAGATCCTTAGAGGTGAAGGTGCAGTAGCTAATAAACTATGGATTTGTCCTCCTACAAAAATGGATGAGAAGACTCTTCAAGAAGAGGGGTACTACTCTGTATTTGGTATGGCAGGAGCAAGAACAGAGATTCCAGGTTGTTCACTCTGTATGGGTAACCAAGCGGCTGTTGCACAAAACGCTTGGGTATTCTCTACAAGTACTAGAAACTTTGATAACCGTCTTGGTAAAGGGAGTCAAGTTTATCTTGGTTCTGCAGAGCTTGCTGCTGTTGTTGCCCTCAAAGGTAAGTTACCAACTGCTACTGAGTATCTTGAGATAGTTGCGGATAAAATCAAACCAGAGATGAGTGATGAGATTTATAAGTACCTCAATTTCAACAGAGTCTCAAAAGATGAACTTGAAGCAATGGTAGGTTAGATTAAACTATCACCTTTTGGAGTCGAAAGACTCCACCCCACTCTATCTAACTAATTTTACTTATTTACTTATACGCTTTTACATCACTTCTCAACGCCAACTCTTTTGGATATGGGTTAAGAAACTTCTGCTTTTTGAGGTAGGGGTGGTCAAATCTTTTGACATAGAGGTTGAGTAGTTTGATGACTGCTATGAGGGGTATGATGCCCTCTTTATACTCATCACAACTACTGAGGATATGCTCTTTCTCCTCAGGACTTATATCCTTTTTGAAGTAGCCAAGTATATGGAGTAGGACATTGTAAGTCTTTTTTCTATCTCCTTTGAGGGCTATTGCTGTGAGGAAACTTACTTTGTACTCTTGGAGCAGAGATGCTAACTTCTTTTTTTCACTGTTGGCTACTATCGCCCCTAAGACTTTGTAGGATTGCTGTGATTTGGCATAGATGAGATACTTGTAGCTTGTATGAAACTCTATGAGCTTATGCATCGTCGGCTCACTCTGCAAAAATATATCAAGGTCTCTATAGGCAAAAATTTGCATCAAAAAGTTCTCTTTGAGCCAAGGGTCATTGAGCCGTCCTTCATCCTCTACTGGTAAAAAAGGTTGCTTCTGCTGTACTGCTTTGGCAAAGAGTCCTGTACCTTTTTTTTCACACATATTACTCCCGTTGTTTTGGTAGAGTTTGACTCGTTCTACTCCACAGGAGGGGGATTTTGACTTAAATATAAATCCACAGAGATGGTCGTCAAATGCTTTGAGAGCTAGGGTATAAGATATCTCTTCCAACTCTTTAGTAACATCTTTTTGGAGTTTGTTAGAGATAACTCGTACCTCTCCATCTACATCCACGAGCCGAATAGACTCCCTAGGTGTCCCAAATATAATTGCTTCTGGGCAATACGGTACAAGTTTAAAGTAGGATGCGAGTTGGTTTACAACAAAATCATCCTTATTCCCTGCCCCATCATAACGACACTTCTCTCCTAGTAAACACGCCGATATACCTATTTTCATACGCTACTCCTGAATCGTCCAAACAAACTTATCTTTATCAAACTGCAATGCTGGAAGTTCCGCCAATATCATTGCTTTGGTTTTTTCATCTATGGTTTTGCTTCGGCTCAATATCCAGAGGTATTTTCTATCAGGACTTCCTACTAGGGCATATTTATACTCTTTGTCCAAATCAATAATCCAATAATCCCCATAAAATGGTCTAAAAAAGCTTACTTTGAGTTTGGAGTTTGTATCATCTACTGTATATGCTACTCCTGTTGCCTCTTTTTGCTTGTTGCTCTTTATATCTGTACATCTATTGATAACTTTTATCTTGCCATCATCTCGTAGCTCATAGGTAGCAGTGACATTTTTACAGCCCTCTTCAAACCTATGATCAAACCTTGCTATCTCATACCAAGTCCCTTTATATTTCTCTATATCTACCTTATCAACTGTCTCTAGTGCTGGATGTTTATCACTATTGCAACCCATAAATATGAGTGGCAAAAAGAGGCATAGTTTTTTGAACATTGTTACTCCTTTTTTGTTAGTAGTTTATCCTAATAATTTGTTTTTTGCTAGAGAGGAGTTGTTAGTTTATAAACTCTGTCTCTCTAAATACTCTCGAAATTCTTTTGCTAAAGCTTCTCCAATATTTTATTGGCAAGTTCTAATCCTATTTTTAGAGTACTGTTTCTAAACTCTCTAAATTTGTAATTGTATGTATATCAAAACTTTTATATGATAGTGTAACACCTGTATCTTCTAATATTTTATTCAGAATAGGAAGATGTTTATCTATTGATAGACTTTCTCTATTTAGTATAACAAAATCATCTCCATAGACTCTAAAAACTAATTTATCATAACTTATAGTATTTAGGGTTTGAGCAAATTCTCTAAGGAGAGTATCTCCTTTCCCCCAACCATGCACTCTATTATATTGTGTAAAATTATGCAGGTATATACTATTGATATATTTTACCCCAAATTCATGGCTATAATCTGAGGCTAAAACAAATTCTAAATAATTTTTATTATACACTTGTGTTATTTGATCTTTATAAAAATATGAAAATCGTTCTTTTTCTATTTTTGTTCTAGGTGTTTGTGTAATATCATTGTCTACTTCTATATCACTCAATACAATAACCGCAGAGTTAACAACATCTTGATGAAAATATTTTCCTGAAAGGTTTTGAAGCTCTTTAATAGCAAGAGCCACACTTTTTTTGGATTTATATATTCTATTTGTTGTCATAGCATCAAAAGCATCTGCCACAATCATTATATGAGACATAAGAGGTATTTCATCTTCTTTAAGTCCGTTAGGATAGCCACTTCCATCATATCGTTCGTGGTGATAACGAATAATTTCGGCTATATCTTTATAAATATCTACACTACTTAAAAGCTCATAGCTAATACTAACATGCTCTTTTATTATCTCATACTCTAAGGGTGTTAGTTTTCCTGGTTTAAGAAGTATTGAATCAGGTATTGATATTTTACCTATATCATGGAGCATACAAGCTCTATAAATATCATCTATTTGATCTTCTAAAAATCCCATCTCTTTGGCAATAAGTTTTGCATATTTTGCAACTCTTTGTGTATGACCTGCTGTATATGCATCTCTTTTTTCTATAATATTTACTAATGAAAATATATGCTGTTCATAGTTTTTTATTTTATTATCTAAAATATTTTTTGCTTTTATTCTAGCAAACAAAATTATCAGCATACCAAATAGATAAAGTATACATATAGCTACTTCATTGATTAAAGAGTGTGTAAGTGCTTTTTTATAATACTCTTCCATAGGTATAGAAATAGAAACACCTCCACGAACATCACCTACTTTATACCCTTGATGACCATGACATTTCAAGCAAGATTTTTGGGTAATAAGGGGTTGAAGATAGCGAAAGTACTCTTTGCCATTGATTATCTCTTTTGTAGATAGAGGTTCTTTTGTAACTTCTACTTTTTCAAGAGCCTTCTCTTCCCAAATATCTGCTTTATTATTGGGATTGAGTAACTTTCTACTTGTAATATGACCTTTTGTTTTATATATTTCTGTATACTCTTTCATTATCTCAGAAAGTATATATGCAGGATTCACAAGAGTTAACTCTTGATTATTTGTAGTATTTATATCTCTATTAGCTATATGAGAGAGGTATTGGTTGGGTAAAATTTTATTACTTGTAGGTACATAAACCCCTCCTTGTTTTGCAATCCAAGAGCGATACGCCAAATCTTTTTTAACACTTACTATTGCTTCATTTTGGGCAAGTTTATCTGCATAATTATAGTTATGATACCGAGACATCAAAATAGCACCAAGCATAAATATACTCCATACAAATATTGCACTATATGCTATTTTGTTAATAAATCCTATTTTATAGTCCATAATTTATTCCTATAAGCATTCAACTCTATTTCTACCATTTATTTTTGCTTTATAGAGTGCTTCATCACATCTTTGGAAGATACTGTCTATAGTATCATGCTCTCTATACTCTGTCAATCCACAACTAATAGTAATATTACCAGCTACTGGATGTTCTATGCTTTGAACTTTGTCTTTAAGTTTATAAGAGATTACCTTTGCATCTTCTATAGCTGTATGAGTAAAAAGTATTACAAACTCTTCTCCACCCCAGCGTGCAAAAATATCTGTACTTCTTATACTTTTTTTAATAGTCTGTGCCATTACAATAAGTACCTCATCACCAATTAAATGTCCATAGGTATCATTAAAGTCCTTAAATTTATCAATATCTATAATAGCCATTGAGAGTTGATAGTTATAGCGTCTAACACGATGTATCTCTTTTTCAAAGACCTCATCAAATTTATTTCTATTATATACTTTTGTAAGTGTATCTATATATACTTTCTCTTGTGTTTCTTTCAAGAGTTTATCTATTAGCTCTTTTGAACGAATCTGCAAAGCAATAAAGTAAACCAAAAGAGTTGTAAACAAAAATACTACAATCCTCATAACTAGAACATTTTTAAGTGTAAGCTCTATAAAATCACTCTTATCATAAGAGACTAACCAAGCTATTGTTTGACTTTTTAGATTTTTAATAGGTAAAAAAGAGAAAACAGCTACATGGTCTTTGTATTGACTAAAAAGACCAAACTTATTTCCCTTCTTCATTTTATCATCTAACTCTTCTCGAATATTTTTAAACTTGATAATATTTTCAGTAATACACTTCTCTTTACTATGTATCATTCCTAAAGAGAGCATATAATCAGCATTTTCTGCACTCTGTGAATATTGAAAAATTAAATCATCTCTTTTCCAAGTTTTTACATCAAAAATATCTTTATCTACTAAAAAATGTGTATGAATATGGCTTATATGGTTTAAAAACCATTGAAAACTATTACTAGAAAAAGAGATTTCCATAGCTCCTATATGAGATCCATTTTTATCAAAAATTGGAAAAGAATTTCTAAAACCATGGGCTGTTCTTCCTTGTGTAAAAACTCTAATAGGTTTTTTATATTTATTGACAAATCTAAAGTCTTCTCGTATTTCAGTAAGGTCATCACCAAACTTACTAGGTTTATGCATTCGTAAAAAAGCTGTATTATCAGGAAATATAAACTGGTACTGCAATACCCCTTTTAATTTTGACCTTTTATACCTAGGAGTAAGCATATTTTTAAGTTCTTTTCTAAGAATACTTTTTTCTTCTGTATTAGCTTTTTGTGCTTGTGCTAATATCTCAAGAAGTCTTGGAGATTCAATTGTAGATTGATAGAGTGTTAAAGCAGTAATTTTTTGTGTTTGTAATAAAATTTCATAATGAGTTTGTAAAGTATTAAGTGTTGCATCTATAACAAGCTTGACTCTCTCTTGAGAATTTTGTTTTGTAACAATATACACAAGCCCATTAATAAAAATATATAATAACGACAAAATAATAACTGTTTTAATTTTAATAATAGCTCCCTCTTTGTAAGATATATTAGAATTTTACCTTTAAAGTGTCACATAAAAATTTAGCATACACATCATCTTAAGAGTTAATTGTAGTCTTTTTTTTGTTAAACTTCTATATAAGTATAGAATAGTAGGGATTTTGTATTAGTAGTTTGAGTATTTAGGGAGAGTATAAATGTATAACAAATTACCCGAAGGTAATTTATAACTTAGTTTCTGATACCAAGTGCTGTTTTGATAGTATTAAATCTTGTAAGATCTGTATTTTTGAGGTATCTCATCAATCTTCTTCTTTGACCAACTAATTTAAGTAGACCTAATCTTGATGAGTGATCTTTTTTGTTAGTTTTGAGGTGTTCAGTTAGATAAATAATTCTCTCTGTTAAAAGTGCTACTTGTACTTCTGTAGAACCTGTATCATTCTCACCTCTACCATATTTTGCTACGATTTCTTCTTTTTTCGCCTTATCCAAAGCCATTGTGACCTCCTGATTGGTATTTTATTTTCTGTCAAATATTAATTTAACTGGAATTGGAATGAGAATAATAGCTAAATAATCTAAAAAAAGAGTAATAACTTGCAATTTTAATTAATTAAGAGTAAAATACTCCTAATTATTAAAGGATTTCTTATGTTATTAACGCGTGCTAGTGAATATGCTCTACTCTCTATTGACAAAATTAGACAATCAGATAAACCCATAGGAGCAGAACAACTTGCCCAAGAGTTAAATATACCTAAAAGCTTTCTTGCAAAAATACTTCAAGGACTTGCAAGAGAAAATATATTAGAATCAAAAAAAGGGGCGTATGGAGGGTTTATTCTCTCTAAGAGTCTTGATGAGATTAGTATATATAATATTATTACAGCCGCTGAGGGAAAAGCTCCAGCTGTTTTTGACTGTACACAGTATCTTAACTCCTGCCCAAATGGAGCAATAGGAACTTGTGCCATATCGCCATTTTTAAGTAGATTTCAACATAAAATTGATAATTTTTTAATAAACCTAACACTGAAGGATATTTTATAACATGCAACGAATCTATCACCTCTCACATATTGACCTCGATGGCTATGGCTGTCAATACCTTACAACACAATGTTTTGATACTATAGAGTGCTATAATGCAAACTATGGACCAGAAGTCAAAGCAAGATTAGAAGAGATTATCAAGAAAATTGGACAAGACAAGTTTATTTATGGTGAGAAAGATGAGTATTTAGTGATGATTACTGATCTTAACCTCACCACAAAAGAGGCAAACTGGATAGAAAAAGAAGTTATAAATATAGGTGCAAAAATCCAACTTTTAGATCACCATGCCACAGGTGCAAATACAGCTGAAAGATTTGCATGGTATACGCTTGATACTACTAAATGTGCTACGCTTATTACTTATAACTGGCTTCAAAGAGTTTATAATTTTGATGCTCAAAATAGCTTTGTAGATATAGTCAAAGCCATTAATGCTATTGATATTTGGGTAAGTGATGATACATTATTTGAATATGGTAAAGTATGCCTTGGAATGATTTCAGGAGCAAGAGAGATTAATAGAACACTTTTCCCTACCCAAGATAGAGCTTTGAAATTATCTTTGATAGAAAAAGCAAAAAAACTTATACATGAAGATGAAGCAAATATTAGATTAGATGATGCTCTGCACCCAAGTAAAAAAGAATTTTTCCGTAAAGATAAAAATGATACAAAAGATAATTTGGTTGCAGACTATGTAACCGACCTACTCTCAACAGACAAAGCAAGACTTACTATAGAGTATCAAGGCTACAAAGGGCTACTAGGCTACAATGTAGGCAGTAGTTCTCTAATAGGTAATGCCTTTTTAATTGCTAATCCTGATTATGATTTTTATATGGATGTAAACTTTAGAGGGAACTTTTCTTTACGAGGGCATGATAAATTAGATGTATCTCAAATGGCATCTCATATTGGCAACGGTGGAGGACACCCTAATGCAAGTGGCGGAAAGATAGAAAACTACAAAGACTCTTTTGTCTATGCTCAGGTAAAGAAATTTATAGAAGAGTATATTGCAAAAAAATGCGGAGAGTGATAGAACCACTCTCGCTAGTAATTATTTTGTAAAAATTGTTGGAAGCTCTTTGGCTGTTATAAATTTTATAGTTTTTATTGTTCCTTTTTGGAGTGAAAAAACTGTAATCTTAGCATCTTGACGGTTAAACTTTTTTGCAAACTCATCTTCAATCAGCAAAATAGAGAATGGATATTTTTTCATCTTTGGCAAAGCAAACAATGAAGTAATCATCGAAGGCATTTCACTAATGTCAGAGATATATTTACTATGATTTTCTGCCAAAAAAGTACTTGGTTTGCTTTTGAGATATTCAGCTATTGAAATAGCTACATCTTTTTCAAATGCCATTATTATAGTTGTATCAGAAGTCTCTATTTTAAACTTTTTCTCAAATTGATCTGCTAACTCTATGGGAGGGAGTTTTTCTCCTACTTTAAAGTCTGCTAAGAGCAGGGAACTTAGTAAAAGAGTAGAGAGTAGTATTTTATTCATATTTTTCCTTTTGTAACTCAAATTTGGGTATTATATACTTAAAATCTAATAGTAGGTAGAGAGTATCTTAAACTTTTCATTTGCATCACCACTATTTTTATTGTTAGCCCTTTTACTGCCTTGTTTTATATGGTGTAGACTCCATTATAAAATATTTTATATCTCACCTTTAGAGTGGATCAAAAAAGAAAGCAGTATGAAACAAATTGAGTTATGGCTAAAGATGAGTATATTTTTGCTTCTTGTTCTTGCTTTAGCCAATCCCTATTTTTATAGCAGTAGCTCAAATAACTATAAAAAAGGTCGAGACCTCATCTTGGCTATTGATGCGAGTGGCTCTATGGCTGAGAGAGGATTTGACAAAAAAAAGCTCTCTCAAAGAAAATTTGATACCACACTTGAACTTAGCAAAGATTTTATTAGCAAAAGAGGCGATGATAATATTGGAGCAGTAATTTTTGGTACTTTTGCCTATAGTGCCTCTGCTCTCACTTATGACCTCCAAGCACTCCAAATGCTCTTGATGCTTACAGATGTAGGTGTAGCAGGAGAGAGTACAGCTATAGGAGATGCTTTGATGCAATCTATACGAAGTCTAAGCTATGGCAAGGCTAAGAGCAAAGTTATTATATTGCTCTCTGATGGCTATCATAACGCAGGAGCCATCTCACCCAAAGAGGCTTTAGAAAAGGCAAAAGCATTAGGGATAAAAATCTATACCATTGGTATTGGAAGCAGTCAAAATTATGATAAAGCTCTTCTTGATACAATTGCCAAACAGAGTAATGCCAAAAGCTACTCAGCATCTTCAGCAGATAAACTCAAAGATATTTATAAAGAGATAGCCAAACTAGAACCTAGTCCTATTCGGAGTGAGAATTTTTTGAACCGTTCTCTTTTGTTTTTCTATCCATTAGGTCTTGCTTTTGGGCTTCTCTTTTTTTGGGTAGTAGCCAAGGAGAGAGAATGATACTTCTACACTCTTATCTTTTTTGGTTTTTTATACCTTTGGCTATACTCTTTTATTATCGTAAGAAAACTCTTGTAGAGACAACGCATATTCTAATACTAGCTCTTATGCTTGTGGCTCTTATGCGTCCTGTATGGCATCAAACAGCACAAAAGAGACAGATAGAGGCACGAGATATTATTATAGCCCTTGATATATCCTACTCTATGAGAGCCACAGATATACAACCCTCTCGCTATGAGTATGCCAAAGAGACTATTGATATTCTGCTCAAAAATAATACTACAGATAATATTATGCTTATAGCATTTACCAGCAATCCTCTTCTGCTTTCTCCTCCCACTACAGACCATGAGCTTATCTCTATAGCTCTCAAAAGCATTAATATGGAGTATATTCTCACTCATGGGACTTCACTCCATAAACTCTTTAATAAACTAAGTACACTCAAAATAGAGAATAAACATCTTCTTCTTATCACTGATGGAGGAGAAGAAACAAATACTCAACAGCTCAATAAAATCATTCAAAATTCTAATATCTCTTTGACTCTCCTAGCCCTTGGAACAAAACAAGGGACAACAATTAAACAAAATAATGGCTCAGTTTTGAAAAACAAAGAGGGAGACCTTATTATATCTAGGCTTAACCCAATGCTTAAAACCCTTGCAAATGAAAATAATGCTCTGTATATTACAGCCAAAGACTCTCCATCACTCACTGCACAAACTATAATGAAAAGTATCAAAAAGCATCAAGCCAATAAACAAAACATTAGCAAAATGCAACAAAACTTTACTGAACTTTATTTTATACCTCTTTTTATAGCTCTGCTACTTTTTATTACTATTCATACACGAGCAATTAAATACTTAATTATATTTATTGGACTTTTTGGAATAAATGCACAGGCATCTTTTTTGGATGATATACGATTAATCAATGCCTACAATGCGTATAAAATAGGTGATTTTAATAGTTCAGAAAAATATTTAGAAAATATTACTAATATCTCTCTTCAAAGCCTTATGGCTCTTGGAAATACTTATTATAAACAAAAAAAGTATACACAGGCTCTTTTTACCTATCAATCTATCCGCTCAACCTCTATAACTATCAAACAAAAACTCTATTATAATAGTGCCAACTGCTATATGAAATTACAAAAATATAATAAAGCCATAGATAACTACAGCAAAGCTCTTCAATTAGGTTTTGATAGGGATGCTCATTATAATCTATCACTTGCCCTGCAACAGCAAAAAAAGGAAAAAAAGAACCAAGGGCTAAGCAATCCAAATGCACAAAGCAGTAGCACCTCTAGCCCAAATCAAGAAACACAAAGCAGTGAGACAAAAAAGAATAAAGAGAAGAGTTCAGGTAGTGGTGGTGGAACACAAAAAAGCAATAAAAGCAAAGAAGAGACAGATAAAAAACTATTAGAATCCACCCCATCGCTCAAACAACCTATGAGTTCCAAAGTCTATGAGCTTATCAATAAAGGATATATTTATGAAAAACAGCCTTGGTAAATCTATTATATTTTTACTCCTCATAACTGCATTATATGCTCAAAATGATTTTACTCATAAGTTTACTCTTTCAAATACAAACCCTTATCTTAAAGAGGCGATTACACTCAAACTAGATATTGAACAAACAGATAATAGTAAAGTAATGCTTTTTAAGTTTGATTTGAAAAAGAGTAAAAAATATAAGTTTTGGCGAATAGATACCAAAACAAAAGATGCATACCATGCTCTCAAAGTAAGCTATACCTATCTTATCTATCCTTTGCAAGAGGGAGCAATAGAGCTAGAGTTTACTCTTTTGCAGATGCTTACTACTGATGATAAAGTAGCTTTTAGTTTTTCTGGAGATAGAGACAATACAAGAGGTCTAAACAAAACAGATATACCCATCTCTCTTTCTCCACTTACTCTTGATGTAAAAGCTATTCCAAAAGAGACAGATATTGTGGGAGATTTTGCACTCCTAACAGATATAAAAAAATACTCCGCAGAGCCTTATGAACCACTACCACTGCAAATTACTATCACAGGGGAAGGGTATCCACCCTATCTAGCTTCTATTGTTCCCTCCTCTTCTAACTACTCACTATTTACGGAAGCACCCATAGCCAAATCTATCAACTCTAGCCAAGGCACACAAAATAGTTTTATCTATCCTTTGGCATTGAGTGCAAAAGAGAGTTTTGATTTAGAGCCTATAACTCTTAGAGCTTTTAATCCAAAAACTCAAAAACCCTATCAACTCCAACTCCCAAAACAGCACTTTACTATCTTGAAACCTAATATACAAGAGCTTGTAAATAGCACAGACAACCCTAAGCCTCTAGTGAGTGATTGGAGTTGGCTTGGCTCTTTGTTGGGGTATATAAGTATATTTATAGCAGGGTTTCTGAGTGCAAAAGTGATTGAGTGGAGAAAAAAAGAGACAGAGCCAACCACTCAAAAGGACTCTTTGGAAGAGGAAATAAAAAATACTAAAGACCCAAAAAAGCTTTTGGCACTTCTTCTCTCTAGCAATCAAGAGGTCTACAAAGAGCGTATAGAGCATTTGGAGAAGCGTTTATATAGGTAATTTTTTACTCAAAACTATATCTAAGCTCTCTACTCTCCTTAGTAGCAGGAAGATTATTACTTTTGATATATTTTTTTATCTCTAAGACTCTTGTATAAAAATCTGGATGCGTTGCCAAAAAATCACTCCACTTATCATTTTTGCTCATTCTCTCAAAGAGTGAAGCAGACCCTAGGGTATCTTGGTATCTACATAGCATCATCTCTATACCAAAAATATCTGCACTACTCTCTTGTGATTGAGAATAACTAAGGGCATTTAGAGAGAGTATATTCTCAACAAAAGAGTTGGGAACAAAAAGAGAAATCATCGCAAAGATTATACCATTTCCCAAGCCTTTAAGGTGGTCTCTGTGTTTAAAATGTCCCATCTCATGCCCTAATACAAAGGTAAGTTCATTCTCATTTTGAATCTCTTTGAGCATACCTTTGGTAATCACTATTGCACCACCCATCATAGCAAACGCATTAGGCTCTTTGTGATTGGATATAGAGACAGTAATATCATAAGGAAGCTTTGCACAGCTATTGAGGTTATCAACAATAGATTGCAAATAGAGTACCTCTTTGTTACTACTATTTGTATCTATCTCTAAAGAAGAAGAGAAGAGAGCTTGTAATTTTTGTTCTGTTTTGAGTGACATATTCTCTACTATCAAAGAGGTACTCAAAGTAACTACCAAAAAAGCGACGCTAATCAATAAAGAGACCCCTACTACTAATTTGAGCATCTCCTCTATAAAATTACTGTTTGTAACATTTACTGTATCATCTGGTAATTTAGGAATATACGCCATCTATTTTCTATAAATTGCCGTACCGTAGGCAAAGATTTCAATAGAGCCTATGGTTCCTTTGGCACTTTTATTAATAGAACTTGTTTCTAATTTGAGATTAATAATCTCACTTGCACCTTTTGCATCCTCTTTGAGTCTCAAAATAGCCTCTCGTCTAGCCCTATCTACAAGTGTCTCATACGATGTTACATTCCCACCAAAAATATTTTTGAGACCTGCTAAGACTCTTTTGAAGTAATCTACAGAGATAACTACATTCCCTACTACTAATCTACTTCTTGTAATATTATCAGGGTTTAATGGCGTTTTAAGTGAAATAGTAGGCAAACGCATAAACTTCTTTTCTCTCTCTTGTATTGATTTATAGTGATTTTTCTCTGCTATTGAACCAAAGATGTACCCCAAAAGAATGGGTGTAAGTATAAATATAATATCAACCATTATACAATCTTTACAGCAGTTCCATATACATATAACTCCGCTGCACCAGCTGCCACAGAAGAGGTAGAGAACCTTACATTCACAATAGCATTCGCACCCAAAGATTTAGCCTGTGCAGTCATTCTATCCATAGCCTCTTCTCTTGATTCACTCAAAAGCTCTGTATACCCCTTAAGCTCCCCTCCAAAGACATTTTTAAGCCCCGCCATCAAATCTCTTCCTACATGCTTTGCTCTAACTGTTGAACCAGAAACAACCCCAAAATGGTCTACTATCTTACGATTTGGTATACTCTCTATATTTGTAATAATCATCTAAAATCCTTGTTTTATTGATTATAGCATATAAAACTTTTAGTTTTTTTATCACCTAGTCATCAAGGAGAGCAAGAGTCAAAAGAATTGAAGTATAAGAGGTAGAGAGAAGTTTGAGAATGAATTTTTTATTGAAAATACTCTTTAATTTTATTGGATATCTCTTCAGTGTTTTGAACTGGTATTAATTTAATATTCATACTTTCTTGAAAAGTTGAGTTTATACTATGAAGCACACCATTTTCATCAGACATTATTGCTTGTAATGCAAACACATCAGTATAATTTCTAATTTTATAAAATACATAATAAGTTATACTTTGATTAGTAGAAGATATAGAGTGATTTAATGAAAAAATTGTTGATAAAATTTTATCTTTTAGTTCATTTTTAATAGCATAAATCATATAACTACTTTTGGCTTGATGATTGCCATTATCTAGCAATTCGTCAAGCTTTTTACATAACTCTTCTTTGGATGTGCTATCATTAAAATATTGTTTGAGCTTATTGATTTTTTTACCATTAAAGTAATGAAAAGGATTAGTATTAAAGTTATCTATTTGAGCTTTCAAATTACTAAACTCGATAAATAAAAGTTTATTTCCTAAATGTTCTATGGTACTTTGGCTATATTCGGATGTAATTAAATAATCTACAGAGTTTAAGCCATTATTTTTACATTTTTGTGTATCAAGTTTAAGACCATAAAGTTCTAATATAAAACCAAATTCACTATCTATTTTTTCATAACAATCTGTAAAGTTCATAATATTTATGCTCGTGAAAAAAGATTAAAAAATGGTTTACCTAAATCATCTAAAACCATATTGACTCTACCTTTTAAATCTCTACTTTTAAATTTATTAATAAAATCTTCATCATCACTCATATAGTTTATCGCAATTATCTCATCTGCATCCTCTTTTTCTTTGAGAAACACTTCAAGATATTTAATTATCTCTATACTATGAGAGGCTATTACCACATGAACGCCTTGTTGCGCTAACTCATAGAGTATCTCCATAAGCAATACTTGCCAATCTGGATGAAGATGCACTTCAGGTTCGTCAATAATAAGATAAGAACCTTTTTTGAGTGTATTGCTTTTGATAAGAAGATATAAAATAGCAAAACTACTTACACCCATAGCTGTAAGTGATATAGGAATATCTTTACCACCACATTTATAAATAATTTGTCCATTTGCAATAGATACATCACCATTAATAATTGTAGCTATTTTACCTTTTGTCTCTTCAAAATCAAGCTTTTCTATATATTCTTTATCAATATTTTTATATAAATCTTCTATATATTTTGGTATACCTGTAAGATACTTTCCTTTATCTTCAGAGAAAAGAGGAAGAGGCTCTTTTTTATCAAGTGCCTTTCTAAGTTTCAAAAAAATAGGAGAATCTAAAAAAATTATATTTGAAAGCTTTTGTATTGATTCAACACCACTATCACTAAATTCAAAATCTATTTGACTATTTGAGGCTATCTCTACTGTACCAATATCAAGTTTGATATAAATATTTTCATTACTATTTTTTAATATGCCTAAATCTGAGATTTGAAATGTATTTTTTAGTTTTTTAGATATTTTAGACTCTAGCTCTGTATCAGTAAGTTGAGTAGGTTCTTTAATAAATTTTTGCAACTCTTCTAATATCTTAATTGTAGTATCTAAGTTTTGCAACCATTTTTTATATTTTTTATATTTTTTTTTCTGCTCTATAAATGCTAAAAGAGTATTATGAAAATCCTTTATATTTTTTTCAAAATCATTTTTTGTATCTGAAAAATTAGATATTATGAATTCTAAGAAAGAATTATTCAAACTTATATCATCTTGAGATAGTAGAGCAGGAGAAGAAAACATTGGCACTAACTTTCTATAAATTTCTATTATAAATTTTTCCCGAACAATATGAGTAAAACTATTTTCATGCACAGAACTTAAAATAGCATATAATGATTTTGTAGCAAATGTTTTACCACTTCCATTCTTCCCAGCTATAACGGTGAGTGGCTTAATAGAGAGTTCACTTGATTTAATTGAACCAATATTTTTAAGTTTATAGTTAAACTCCATAATTTCCTACTTGCAATATTTTAGATTTCTAAATTATAATCAAAAGCTCATTATATATACATTATCTTTATTTTTACAAATGTTATCCACTAACTCTAATTTTCCGTCATCATACCATAGGGTCGTTGCAGTTTTTGGGTGAGTTGGTGTAGGCTTACGCTTCTTCCTTCTCTAGCGAACTCTTTGCCGTCCATAAAAATAATCATAGTTGGTACAGAAAATACTTGATAGTGTGCAGAGATTTCTATATTCTCTTGTGCATCTAAGTAGATTTGTTTGAGTTGGGGGAAGTTGCTATCGAAAACTTCTTTGAACTTGGGGCGTAGGGCATGGCATACATTGCAGTTTTCACCAGAGAAGTAGAGCAGTACACCTACCTCTTCTCTAATGGTATTTTGAAGCTCTTCTAAGTTCATTTAATCTTCTCCATATCTTCTTTTGAAAGCGTGTTTACCATTTTGATACTCTCTAAAGCATTGGTTAATATCTTTTTTGTAGAGCTTAGTGGTTTCATTCTTAGATTTGTATTTTGTTTATCTAAGCCCTCATCCATTACAATCTCCATAACCTCTTTTTCTAACTCTTGAATGATACTATTTATTTGTGATTCTATAAGTTCTATATTCATCTACAGCTCTTATTTTTGCTTGGGTCTAAATATTTCAACCACATTCTTGTCAGCTTGCATATAGCCTCCACCAATCAAATCAATACAATAAGGCACAGCAGGGAACACTGCATCTAAACACTCTTTGATAGATTTTGGTTTACCAGGGAGATTAATAATAAGAGAGCCATTACAGATACCTGCTGTTTGACGAGAGAGTATTGCTGTTGGAACATACTTCAGACTCACTGCTCTCATCTGCTCTCCAAAACCAGGAAGAAGCTTTTGGCATACATTCTCTGTAGCTTCTGTGGTTACATCACGCATAGATGGACCTGTACCACCTGTAGTTACAATTAAATCACATTTTTTATCTCTTGAGAGTTTGATAAGAGCGGTCTCTATTAGAGGTTGTTCATCAGGAATACAAATATATTCATACTCACACTCATTTAACAAATATTCATTAATAGTATCCATAATTGCTTTTCCTGAAATATCTTCATATATACCTGCACTTGCTCTATCACTAGTGGTTACAACACCTATTTTAATTTTATCCATTAGTCTATCCTCATTAATTTGAGATAACTATAACCTAGAAGAGCTTAGATTATCATACCACAAAAAAAATTCTACCTTAAAAATATATTAAACACCTACCTTAAGTACTAACTCAACCATCCTCAAAGATAAAAGATAATAGAATAAGCACCTTTAAGATTTGGACAAGGATGTGGTAGATATGGTTAAAGTTTTGTTCTCCATGAAGATGGCAGTATTAGTAATGTTTCTTTTTGGAATTACTGTAGGTGTAGCAACATTTATAGAAAATGATTATGGAACACAAACAGCTAGGGCTTTGGTTTATAATGCCCAGTGGTTTGAGTTTTTTTTATTGTATTTTATTAGTATACTCTCATATAATATGCTCAAATATAAATCCTATAAAAACCGTTTACCTGTTTTTATATTTCACTTCTCCTTTTTAATTATTGCCATTGGTGCAGCAATGACCCGTTTTGTTGGGTTTGAGGGGATAATGCATATTAGAGAAAATGAGATGAGTAATACCATGGTATCTGATGTACAAATTTTGCAACTCTCTTTAGAAAACAATAACTCCAAACTCAATTATGAAAAACAACTTTACCTCTCTTCTATGGAGATGTTTCCTAGTAAACTTAGTGAGTCTTTGAGCGTAGGAGATAAAGATGTTGATATAAAATTAATTAAGTATCTTCCTAATGCCAAAAAAAGTATTATTGATGACCCTAAAGGTAAAAAGATATTAGAATTTAAGGTTGCTGGTTCTAAGGCACAAGGTAAAATTGTCACCCTATCAAGCGGAGACTATTATGATGCTGGTAGCTTTATTCTCTCCTATAATACTAATATTACAAGCCAAAAACCTCAATTTTTAATCTCAGATAGCAACGGTTCACTTACTATGAATACAAACTACCCTGTAACTTATCTTAAGATGGAAGATAAAAGTAGTGGTGATATACCTCAAGGAATTAATACACTCCAACAAAGATATCTTTATCAATTTGCTGATAATGCTGTAGTTTTAAAATCTATACATGAAAAAGCTATTGTAGACTATACTTCTACAGGGTATAAATCAAAATCTGGACAGGCAGAACTTTTGCGTTTAGAACTTAGTGTTGGAGAAAAATCTAAAATAGTAGATCTTGTATCAAGAAAAGGAACTGTGGGAGATATAGAAGAGATATCTTTAGATGGTGTTAAAGTTATGATCTCTTATGGTGCTAAAGTTATAGATATTCCATTTTTTATAAAACTTGTTAAGTTTGATTTAGAACGATACCCCGGGTCTATGACTCCCTCTTCGTATGCGAGTGATGTAATACTCATAGATAAAGAGCAAAATATAGAAAAACCTTATAGAATATTTATGAATAATGTACTAGACCATAGAAACTACAGATTCTTTCAATCCTCTTATGATATGGATGAAAAAGGAACAATACTCTCTGTAAATCATGACCCTGGGACTCTTCCTACTTATCTAGGGTACTTACTACTCACCATTGGTATGGTTTGGGGACTTTTTATATCTAAAGGACGCTTTCAAATGTTATTAAAAGGAGCTAAAAAACTACAAAATCAAGCCTTGGCAATTATAGCTATAGTTGCCTCACTCTACTCTAGCACACCTCTACAAGCCCAAGAGATAGAGGCAGAGACTTTAGAGCTGATTCAAAAATATAGTAGTGAACATGCCAATAAGTTTGGTTACCTAGCAGTACAAGACCACCAAGGGCGTATGAAACCTATAGATACTCTCTCTCATGATGTTATTGCAAAGATTTCAGGTAAATCATCTCTTTTTGGTCTCTCTTCTAATCAAATGATTTTAGGAATGATGACAAAACCTGAACTCTATCAAACCATTGCTATGATAAAAATTGGACATCCTAAGATAGCTCTAGCTTTGGGACTAGATAAATCTGCAAAACATGCTAAATTTACAGATTTTTTTACAGCCAAAAATGAGTATAAAATATACGAAGATATAGCAAAAGCTGTTCGTAAAAAACCTTTGGAAAAGACTCAATATGACAAAGAGCTTATTAAAGCTGATGAGAGAGTAAATGTATCGTATATGGTTTATATGGGTTCTTTATTGGCTATTTACCCTAAGCCCAAAGACAAAAACAATAAATGGCTCTCACCTGTAGAAGCTATCAAAAGTTTCCCAGGAAAAGAGAGTCAAATGGTACAGCTTATTACCATGAGCTATTTCCAAAGCATAGAAGAGGGAATTAAAAGTGGCAATTGGGACAAAGCAGATAAAGCTCTTGATGTCATTGCTAAATATCAAAAGTTTTATGGAGAAGCGGTAATCCCAAGCAAAGATAGAATTTCTATGGAGATTAAATATAACTCTCTAGGTCTTTTTAGTCGGCTTGTGCCTTTGTATCTTCTTTTGGGAATAATTTTACTTATTTTTGCCTTTGTTAATGTATTGAAGCCTCAATTTAATATTAAATTGATTATGCGTATTGCTTGGGCTGTACTTATTTTTGGGTTTATTATCCATGTAGTTGGTATGGGAATTCGTTGGTATATAGCAGACCATGCCCCTTGGAGTAATGCCTATGAGTCCATAGTCTTTATTGCTGCTTCTACAGTATTTGCAGGGCTAATTCTTGCCAAAAATTCTCCATTTGCTCTAGCAGGAGCTGCACTTTTGGCAGGAGTTACTATGGGTGTGGCACATATGAGCTTTATTAATCCAGAAATCACCAATCTTGTCCCTGTACTCAAATCCTATTGGCTTATGATTCATGTTGCCACTATTATCTCTGGTGATGGATTTTTGGGGCTTGGCTCTATTTTATCACTCTTTGTTCTTATACTCTTTATTATTCGCTCACAACAAAATAAAGAGAATATAGACCGCTCTATCAAAGAGCTAACCAACCTAGCAGAGATGAGCCTTATTATTGGACTTATACTGATGACTGTAGGAAACTTCCTTGGTGGTGTTTGGGCAAATGAGAGTTGGGGAAGATACTGGGGCTGGGATCCCAAAGAGACATGGGCTGCGGTAACTATTTTAATCTATGCTACGGTATTGCACTTACGATTTATTCCTGCTCTTAAATCCTCGTATGCATTTAATGTAGCTTCTGTATGGGCTTATAGCACTGTACTTATGACCTACTTTGGAGTCAACTATTATCTCTCAGGTTTACACTCGTATGCAGCAGGAGACCCTATACCCTTTCCATTATGGGCATGGTATTCTATTGCAGGACTGTTAGTGTTAACTCTTATGGCTGCTAGAAATAGGAAATTAGTATAAAAAAGAAGAAGTAAATATAAGTATACCCAAAAAGGGTATGCTTTTACTCTTCAAAGAACTTTAACTCTTCGAGTGTAGTAATCATATCTTTTACAGAAGCAACAGATTTTTCAAATCGTTTTGCTTGTGAATCATTAAGTGTCATCTCAATAATCTTCTCTGCACCATTAGCACCAATCATAGCAGGAACACCTGATACAATATCATTATATCCATATTCACCCTCTAGGGCTACTGCACATGAGTGGATTTGATTGGTATCTTTGAGAATTGCTTCAACCATTACAATAGTAGATTTAGCAGGAGCATAATATGCCGAACCATCGCCTAAGAGATTAACAATCTCTGCACCACCATTTTTAGTTTTTTCTATAATCTCATCTATCTCATCTTGGGAGAGTACATCTTGGATAGGAACACCTGCAACAGTTGTAAACTTAGGAAGTGGAACCATAGTATCACCATGTCCACCCATAACAGTAGCTCTAATCTGACCTGCACCATATTCAAGTTTTTCAAAAATAAAATGTGCCATTCGTGCAGAGTCTAAAATACCTGCCATACCAAGGACTCTTTCTCTAGGAAAGCCTGTCTCTTTAAGCACTACATGCGTCATTACATCCAAAGGATTAGAGACAACCACAACAACTGCATCAGGAGCAAACTCTTTAATCTCTTTTGCATATAATCTTACAATCTTAGCATTATTAAGCAATAAATCATCTCTACTCATTCCTGGAGTTCTTGCAGCTCCTGCTGTAATAACAACCACATCAGAACCTGCTATATCTGCTGGTTCTTTTGCCGCCTTCACAACAGTATGCTGTCTTGCTGCATTGGCTGCTTGTGACATATCAAGTGCTTTTCCTTTTGCCAGGTTGATATTACGACTTCGTAATACAACATTATGACAAGTACCATTCATTGCTAAAATAAATGCAACTGTAGAACCAAAGTTACCTGTGCCGATCACTGTTACTTTTTTACCTTTTGCCATTAAAATCCTTGTAAATAATATTACTTGTTCATCTTATTTCCAATAGAGGGTTTGATAATATATTATCATATAGATATATTATCAAACACTGTTTTGAAAACAAAAATATATCTGAACAAGATAATCTAATTATAACAAGAGTTGGTAACAAACTAGAAACTATTAGAATAAAAGAACTAGCGACTTATAGTTTTGAGAAGAGATGAAACAGTTTTTTAGATAAATTTTATATACTAGTATATATTTAACTTTTAGTTATATAATTTTACAATAAAACTGTTACTATTTTAGGGTTATTAATTTAATACCTTAAAGCACCATTTAATTGACTAGCAATATATTGTGCATGATTATCTGTCATTCCTACAATATAATCAATAACTCTTTGGTACATTGAATATAAATTTTCTTCTAGTTTAGGTTTATTTTCACCCATAAGTGCCAATGCTCTTTTATTCCTAAAAGTTAATTTATTTTCATCTTTTTCTTGATGTAATTCGTATGTAGCTAAGATTAAACTATCTAATAAGGTTTCAATAATATTATAAGCTCCCAATTCTAACTCAATTTTTCTCTTTTCATTAAAAACTTTTTCTTGTGCTATTTTTTTAGCTTTATTAATTCCTTCTTTTAAATTATTATCTGTAAATAATTTGATTAAATCATTTGCTTTTTGTGTATCATTCAAAATATCATCAAAATTAGCCTCAAAAACTTGCATAGTATGCTTTGCTAAATTATTAATAGAATCTGCAACCAATTTTTCTATTTTGATAATATCTAAATAGTCCCCATTGTAAATATCATCAAAAATATCTTTTTCACAAAGTAATTTAAAAATATCTTCGACATTTGTTAATGCAATAAGTTTTAATTCAATAGCATCTTGTAAATCTAATAAACCATAACAGATATCATCAGAAGCTTCCATCAAATATGAAAAAGGGTGTCTTTTATATTTTCCATCTTTATTTGTTAATTCAAGTTCAGTAAATAAAATTTTAAAAAAATCTTTTTCACTTTGAAAAAAATTAAATTTAGATTTTTCAGTTTTTACACAATTACTAGAGGAATACGGATATTTAACTAATGCTCCTAAAGTAGCAAAAGTAAGACACATTCCACCCTTAAATAAATTATGTTCCAACTTAGTAACAATTCTAAAACTTTGAGCATTTCCATCAAGATGCTGAAAATCTAATCTCTCATCTTCTGTTAAATTTTCTAAAAAATATTTTTCTTCATTCTTTTTAAACCACTCTTTAATAACCTCTTCTCCTGCATGTCCAAAAGGAGGATTTCCAATATCATGAGCTAAACAAGCAGTTTGAATAATATAGGCAATATCGTAAGGATTAATATCATCTTCGGGATATTTTTTTTGTAAAAACTCCCCAGCCATTAACCCTAAACTTCTTCCAACACTTGCAACTTCTAAACTATGGGTAAGCCTATTATGTATATGATCATTTTTAGATAAGGGATGAACCTGTGTTTTCCGAGATAATCTTCTAAATGAATTAGAAAAAATTAATCTATCATAATCTTTATGAAAACTACTTCGATAAAATTCTTCCTCTTTATCAGAAACTAATTCTTTATTTTTGTATCTTTTTTTAGATAATAATTTATTTAACATTCTTTTTCCTTATTTTTAATAAAAGGTAATTTTTCTTCATCTATATTTTTATATACCATTATAAAATCATAATATGTATAATCTCTAGGAAAATAACTAAATGATTTTAAATCAAAATAATCTCTTTGGCTCATATATCGTCTTGAAATTTTCAATGCTTCTGCCTTTGCTTCCAAGTTTGTTAAATCTTTAGAAAAATTTATTTCAGTAATTCCATTGCTTTCAATTTTACCATTTATTGCTGAACCACCTTTATTAATAATCTCATCTAAGAAATCTTGAGCATATTTATCTGTATTATATATTATCATAGGATAGGCAGAAATACCTTTGATATATTTCTTATGTTCATCTAAAAAAGCTTTTGTTTCTGCAATTGTATCTTTAGTCTCTTCTGGATAAAACATAATATTAATTTTAACCCATATACCATATTCATAACATAACTTTAATAAGTTACTTGCTTGTTTTAAATATTTAATTGGCTTTTGACTTTTATTCATTCTTTTTAGTTGTATTTTACTTCCTGATTCTAAACCAATATCAAAAATTTTCAATCCACTTTTTGCCAAATTTTGGATTGTTTCTCTATCTAAATGAATATCTGCTCTTGTTTCACAACGCCAAGAGAATTCTAATTTATTTTGCTGATATAACTTTAAAAATTGATTAGACCATTCTTTACTTGATGTAAAAATAGAAGATTGAAAATAAAAATTTAATTTTTCATCCTTATAAAGTTTTATTATATTCATAATTTCATCAATTAAAATAGAAGGAGATTTATTTGGAGTTAAAGATACATCTTTGTCTGCACAGAAAGCACAACCAAAACCACATCCACGAGAAAGTTCGACAGATGGTGAAAATTTTAAAAAATTTTCAATTATTGAATAGTCTAGTTTTTGACTAGCATTAGCATTTCTTTTCTTACTATTATCT
>JADGDQ010000020.1:6202-35368 GCA_016744805.1 Sulfurovaceae bacterium | reverse complement strand
TATTGGATTTAATCTTGAAACAGCAGGTTTTCGATATACGGTACTTGACGGTACTAAAGAAAATCCTATTTTAATAAAGAAACAAAAAGTATCTAAAAATGGAACTACAAATATATCTGAACTAATGGACTGGTATGAAACATCATTTCAAAATATTTTAGATGAATTCCAACCTCAACAGATTGGATTAAAATTTAATTTAAATGGTAAAAAAAATCAAATTCCTCTATGGTATTATCCTTATGGTATTTTACATAAGTTAGCATATACAAAAAATATTAAAGTTACAGAGTTCTTACCTGCAAATTTTACACCATCAAAATTTGGACTAGACAAGTCTGTAGAATTAGATGACTACATTGATACTAAAATAGGGAAACATCCTCCACAATGGGATAAATCTCAAAAATATTCTGTATTATCGGCATGGATGGTATTATAAAATGCAAATTGGTAAATATGTACTTCAACGATATTTAGGAAATGGAGCATTTGGAGATGTACATTTAGCAAATGATATTGCACTAAATACCACTAAAGCTATTAAAATAATAGATGTTGAAAATCCTGATGAATTCATGGAGAAGCTTGAAGAGGCACAAATTTTGCATAAGTGTAAACATAAACATATTGTAACTGTTAATGAAGCAGGTATTTATGAAGTAGAAGGAAAACCAAAAGTTATTATTGATATGGAATACTTGAATAAAGGTTCTTTGGAGGAGGCAATGAAAAACTACTCTATTTCAATTCAAGATTCTATTGCTTATACTATTAATTGTCTGCTTGCTTTAGAACATGCACATAATCAAGGGATACTGCATCGTGATATAAAACCTGCAAATATATTATTGTGTAATTATGGTGCAAAGTTATCTGACTTTGGGTTGGCAACAGTACTTGGAGAAAGAGAAGCAGGTTCTCCACGAGGTTACAATACACATTTAGCTCCTGAATATTTCACTACAAAAGAGACTACTGTACTTACGGATATTTATGCAATGGGAATTACTCTTTTTAGAGCATGTAATTATATAAATAATTGGGGAGAAATTACACAACATACGCCAAATATAAATGGTAAATTATTAGATGATATTGGATATAAAACTTTTATTCCTTCTAATCTAAAAAGGATAATTAAGAAAGCTTGTTCTCCTAATATTAATACACGATATAAGTCTGCATTTGAGATGAGACAGGTCTTAGAGAGATTAAGACCAAGAATAAATTGGTATATAGTTGATCAAACTAATTGGGAAGGTACATGTAAACAAACAGGTAAAAACTTTACTGCAATGGTTATTAATCAACGAAATAGTTTTCAAGTGAAAATTAAACAAAATGCTAGGCGTGTTAGTTTTGATTGTAAAAGTTTCTCTTCTTTTCCTGAAGCTGAAAATTATTTGAATAGTTATATTGCTAATTCTATGTTTGTTTAATTTACAAAATATGAATTAAGCTTATTGATAAGCATAAAGACAAGATACGGAAAATTTTAAAGAGTAAAGATTGCCATAATCAAATTAAATCTTTACTTGGATTAATAAATCTTGCTATACAAGTGAATCCTAGATACTCAAAATACAAATATTTAGTTTTAAACAATAAATATTACTCTCTACTCTAGCCAAATATTCTTTATTTTTGCTATGGTACCATTAATTTATAAAGATAGAGGAGAATATTATCAAAACTATATATCATATCAATATTAGAGGTACTGTTCAAGGTGTTGGTTTTCGTCCATTTATTTATACTTTGGCTCAAAAATATAAGCTATATGGCACGGTATCTAATGGTGTGGATGGTGTGAATATAGAGCTTGATTGTGATAAGAGGGCATTGGATATTTTTGTAGAGAGTATCAAAACAAAATTGCCTCCTTTATCTCGAGTAGAACAAATCAAAGTAACTCAAAGAGCATATAAATATTTTATAGATTTTCAAATTATCTCTACAGATAAAAGTGGTGAGGTAAAAGCACAAATTCCTCCTGATGTAGCTATTTGTCAAAGCTGTAAAGAGGAGCTGTTTGATAAAGATAATCGTCGGTATGGGTATCCTTTTATTACCTGTACACATTGTGGTGTTCGCTACTCTATTATTAACTCTTTGCCTTATGACCGTCAAAATACCTCTATGAATTTTTTTGAGATGTGTAAATTATGTAGGGATGAATATAGTAATCCTCTTGATAGAAGATACCACGCTCAACCCATTGGTTGTTGGGATTGTGGACCTAAGCTATCTCTCTATGATGCCAAAGGCTCTTTGCTTGATGGGGATATAGAAAGAGTCGTTGAGAACTTGTTACAAGGAGATATTGTAGCTATAAAAGGAGTGGGTGGGTATCATTTGGTTTGTGATGCTACAAATGCACAGAGTATTCAAAAGCTACGGCAAAGAAAACAGAGACCTACAAAACCTTTTGCTATTATGGTTAAAGATTTAAAAATGGCAAAAGAGTTAGCGTATATCAATAACAAAGAGCAAACGCTTCTCCTCTCTATCCAAAGACCTATTGTGCTACTAAGAGCAAAAAAACTCCATACTCTTATTGCTCCAAATATCTCGCAAATTGGTCTATTTTTGCCGTATACTCCTTTGCATCTACTTCTATTACAAAAGCTTAACCGTCCTCTTGTGGCAACAAGTGCAAATGTGAGTAATGAACCTATTGCTACTAATAAAGATGAGTTACAAAAACTCTCAAATATATATGATTATCTCCTTGATTATAACCGTGAGATTGTTAATGGTTGTGATGATTCTGTGGTGATGGTAGTTAGAGAACAACAAATTATTTTGCGTCGTGCTAGGGGTTATGCACCTGTGAGTATAAAGCTTCCTTTTTCATTAGAACAAAAGAGTCTAGCTCTTGGAGCAAATCAAAAAAGCACAGTGGCTATTGGCTTTGATAATCAAGTGATACTCTCTCCTCATATTGGAGACCTTGATAGTGTAGAGTCGGTAGAGTATTTTAAAGAGAATATAGAAAATATTACTAGAATATATGATTTTGAGCCTCAACGAGTAGTCTGTGACAAGCATCCTCATTATGAATCTAGTAAATATGCCAAAGAGAATTTGGGAGAGTTGTCTATCCAAAGAGTGCAACACCATTATGCTCATATCTTAGCTGTGATGGCAGAAAAACAGATTAATTCTAAGGTATTAGGTGTCTCTTTTGATGGGACTGGATATGGAGATGATGGCAACCTTTGGGGTGGTGAGTTTTTGCTGTGTGATTATAGAGGGTATCAAAGAGTGGCTCATTTGGAGTACTTTAGACTCTTGGGTGGTGCTAAAGCTATCAAAGAACCCAAAAGAGTAGCATTGAGTCTTTTGTTTGATATATATGGCAAGGGTGTTTTGGATTTGGATACACCTACTACAAGAGCCTTTACAAAAGAGGAGCTAACAACACACTATATTATATGGCAAAAAGGACTCAACTCACCTCTTAGCTCATCAGTTGGACGGCTTTTTGATGGGGTGGCTTCGCTTAGAGATATTTGCCAAATATTGAGCTTTGAGGGTGAGAGTGGTATGATGATGGAAGAGTATTATGATAAAAACATTACCCAAAGCTACCCTTTTGAGTATAGAGACAATAGAATATATTTCTTGGATATGATAGAGCAGATACTAAAAGAGCCTGATACAACTATGGCTATTTCTAAGTTTTTTAATACTCTTGTAGAGATGATTTATTTTATCTATAAAGAGTTTGATTTGCCTTTGGTTTTGAGTGGTGGTGTATTTCAAAATAGAGTTCTTTTGGGATTGGTACTAGATAAAATCCCCACAGCACTTATAGGCAATCAAATTCCCCCTAATGATGGAGGTATATCTTTGGGGCAAATTGTGGCTAAATAAGCGGTCTCTTTAATATCATATTAATCTTTACTTAGTATTATTATGAATGTTCATTCGTTTTAATGAAATTTAGAAGGAGAAACTTGTGGAAGTATCGCTTATTATTATTTTTTGGTATGGGATTCTCCATGCTTTTGGACCTGACCATCTTACGGTTATTGCTGATTTTTCTATTGGTAAAGAGAAGAGAAAAACACTTCTTATTACACTTTTATTTGCAATAGGTCATGGGTTAACACTTTTTATCTTTGCAAAACTTTTAGAGAATATTCATCTCTCTGAAGAACTCTTAAGCTATGGTGATTTAATCTCTGCCTCAGTTATTATGCTAATAGGTATCTATATGCTTTTTATGGTAGCTACAAATCGCATACAACTAAGAAAACATCTTCATAATAATCAAGAGCATATTCATATTTGGTTTGGTAAATCACACCAACATACCAACAGTGACGCAACTTCATCTTTTACAATGGGTCTGCTTATGGGTATTGGTGGTGTTCGTGGTATGCTTGTTACTTTGGGTGTTATTAATGGTGGTGCAGTTGATTTTGGTATGGTAGGTGCATTTACACTGGGTGTTATGGTTGTTTTTATGCTGTTTGGTCTTTTGATACTCTATATCAATAAGAACTTTTTGGCAAATCTTACAAATGTAAGACGAGCCTTTACACTAGCAGGTGTTACCTCGCTTGTAGTAGGAACAAATATATTAATAGGATAAAGGATAAATATGTGTACAGATTGTGGTTGTAGTACTAGAGGAACTCAAGAGAAAGCTCATGAGCATTTACATGATAACCCACAGCTCAATGATACAAAAACAATTTCAGTTATTCAAAAGATATTAGACAAAAATGACCATGAAGCCAACCATAATAGAAGCCATTTGGATAATAATGGAGTTTTGGGTATTAATCTAATGAGTAGCCCTGGAAGTGGCAAAACGGCACTTCTTGAAGCCTTAAGTGAGATAGCTAAATTTAAATTTGCTGTGGTAGAGGGTGATTTGGAGACAAGTAAAGATGCCGATAGACTTATATCCAAAGGGATAGATGCTGTACAGATACAAACAGGGAGTGCATGTCATTTGGATGCATTTATGGTACATAAGGGGCTTCATGATATTTCACTTGATGCGATTGATGTCTGTTTTGTAGAAAATGTAGGGAATCTTGTCTGTCCTGCTAGTTATGATGTGGGGACACACCTTAATATTGTACTTGTTTCTATTCCTGAGGGAGAAGATAAGATAGCCAAATACCCTGTGATGTTTCGTCAAGCTGATTTGATTTTGATTACCAAAACAGACCTTTTGCCATATTTTGAGTATGATATAGAAGCAGAGAAAAAAGAGGCAAGACGCATTAAACCCAATGTAGATATATTAGAGATTAATACAAAAGATACAAACTCTATCCAAAAAGTAGCTGACTGGATAGAGTTTAAACAAAAAATGAGGGGGTAATATGTGTCTATCTATTCCAAGCAAAGTGGTTAAAATTGCAGAAGATAAAGCATCATGTACAGTAGATACTATGGGTGTAGAGAGAGATGCGAGTTTGATGATGATGGAAGATGATGATGTACAGATAGGTGATTTTGTACTTTTGCATATTGGTTTTGTGATGAATAAGATAGATGAGACCTCTGCACAAGAGTCACTTGATACTTACAAAGAGATACTCTCACTGCTTGATGAAGAAGAGAGGGCAAAAGTTATTTTAGAAGATGATAACTGCCCCACTAGGGGAGCATAATGCAACTTAAAAACCTCTATGATAATTTTAGAGATAGCGATACCATAAAAGCTTATGCCCAAATTATTGCTAATGATGCGAAAAAGCTAGAGAGACCTATTAATATTATGGAGGTATGTGGTGGGCATACGCATACTATTATGAAATTTGGACTCCCCCAACTTATGCCTCAAAATATCAACTTTATTCACGGTCCGGGTTGTCCTGTCTGTATTATGCCAAAAGAGCGAATAGACCATGCCTATATACTTGCTATGCAAAGCGATGTAATATTGGTTACGCTAGGAGATATGATAAAAGTACCTGGAAGTAAAGGAAGTTTGCAAGATGCTAGAAGCAAAGGGGCTGATGTTCGTTTTGTCTATTCTCCATTAGATACGCTACCAATAGCAAAAGAGAATCCTGATAAAAAGATTATATTTTTTGCTATTGGATTTGAGACAACTACACCAATGACAGCAGTGCTAGTAGAACAAGTACTAAAGCTTAAAATCCCAAATATAGTGTTTCATATTAACCATGTTACTGTACCTGAGGTTATGACAGAGCTTGTAGCAAGTAAAGATGCTAGTAGTTATAATAATAAAATTGATGCGTTTTTGGGTCCTAGCCATGTCTCTGTGATTAGTGGTTCAAAAATCTATGATAAATTTCCAAAAGAGTATAAGCGTCCTGTGGTTGTCACAGGGTTTGAGCCTGTAGATGTGATGCATGGTATTAGTATGATACTCAAACAGTTTGTAGAGAAGAGATGTGAATTAGAGATAGAGTATAAACGCTCTGTATCTTATGATGGCAATATCAAAGCCCAAGCACTTATAGAGAAATACTTTCAAAAGGTAAGCCTCTTTAGATGGAGAGGGATTGGTGATGTGGCTGATAGTGGTCTTAGATTACGCAATACATTTCAAAATATTGATGCAGAGGTAATCTATAAAGATATACTCCCTACAACACCCATAAATGACTTTAAGCTCTGTATCTGTGGGGATATTTTGCGAGGAATGGCAAAACCTCATGAGTGTACAATCTTTGGCACGGCGTGTAAGCCTACGACTCCTATTGGTTCTTGTATGGTGAGTAGTGAGGGGGCGTGTGCAGCGTATTATAAATATGGAAATCTATTATGACAAAAAACATAACCTTAGCCCATGGAAATGGTGGAGAAGAGAACCGCGAACTGATTGAAAAGATATTTTACAAACACTTTAAAAATGATATTTTGAGTAAATCTGAAGATTCTGCTGTAATTGAAGAGGGTCGTTTGGCATTTACTACTGATAGCTTTACCGTGAGTCCTCTCTTTTTTAATGGTGGAGATATAGGTAAATTAGCTATTTGTGGTACTTGTAATGACCTCGCTATGATGGGTGCAAAACCCAAATATCTAAGCTGTTCTGTAATAATAGAAGAGGGGTTTGCTACCAAAGATTTAGAAACCATTATACAAAGTATGCAAGTTGAGCTTGAAATAAATGGAGCTATTGTAGTGAGTGGAGATACCAAGGTTGTCCCAAGAGGTGCCGTTGATAAGATATTTATAAACACTACAGGCATAGGAGAGATAGAGTATAGAGGTATAAGTGCTAGTAATCTAAAAGAGGGTGTTTCTATTTTGGTTAATAGAGATATTGGGTCGCATGGAGCTACTATATTTATGGCTAGAGAGGGAATGGGGCTTCATAGTACCCTAGAGACTGATTGTGCCTCTCTGTATCCACAGATAAAAGCTTTGATTGATAGCGGGATAGAGATAGTAGCCTTGCGTGACGCAACTCGTGGTGGGGTTTGTGCTGTGCTTAATGAGTGGGCTGTGAGTTCGGCTGTCTGTATAGAAGTAGAAGAAGAGCATATTCCTGTACAAGAGCAGGTAAATGGTGTATGTGAGATGCTTGGATTTGAAGCAGTTAATTTGGCAAATGAGGGGACATTTGTATTAGCAGTTAGCAAAGAGGATGAAGCCAAAGCACTAGAGATACTCCAACGCACACACCGCTCATCAGCTATTATAGGCACAGTAACTAAGCAGTATCAAAATAGAGTCATCTTAAATAGCTCTTGGGGAACAAAGCGATTTTTGGATCTACCCACAGGAGAGCTACTCCCAAGGATTTGCTAGATGCATGAATATAGTATAGTTCAGTCACTTATGCAAAGTTGTGAAGAGAATGCAAGAGCAAATAATGCTACGCAGATTACAAAAGTTGTAGTCAAGATAGGTGTTATGAGTGGAGTAGAACCACAGCTACTTCAAACAGCTTTTGATACATTCAAAGAAGAGACGATATGTTCTAATGCTGAGTTTATTATGACTATGCAATCTCTAAAGATATGGTGTAATGACTGCAAGGGGGAGTATATACTCCCAAAAGATACCTATAATTGCCCTCAGTGTGCAGGTGTAGAGCTTGATATACTTGATGGTGAAGATATATATCTTATGCAGTTGGAGATGGTATAGAGTTTATTGTTTTTGATGTATAATAGCACAAAGGAGTAACCTATTGTCGATAAAAAGAGCTGATAAGAAAAAAGAAAAAAAAGAGTTAATAATGCAAAGGGCTTTAGAGCTTTTTGCCTCTAAGGGGTTTTATAGTACCACAATTCCAGATATAGCGTTGTCGCTTAAGATGAGCGTAGGAAATATCTATAATTACTTTAAGTCAAAAGATATTTTGGCAAAAGAGATTATTAAATATATTTCTATATATTTAGGAAATAAGCTTAAAGATATTAACGAAAAAGATATATCTACACAAGAGAAGACACGCCAGATTGTAGAGGTTTATTTTGGGGTAGCTCTTCTCAAACCAGAGATGATAGATTATTTTTTACGCATTTATCTCTCTAATCGTGAAGTATTTCAAGATGGTTGTGAGGGGATGATATGTGTCAATGAGTTTGTCACAGAGATTATGATCTATTTTGAAGAGGGTGTAGAGTGTGGAGATTTAAGAGACCAAGATTTTTTTAGTGCATTTGGGCTTTTTATGGGTTATCTTGGAGGTATGGTATTTCTAAAAGGGGAAAATATCTTGCCCAAAAAATTAGATGAGTATGTAGATGATATTAGTATAAATATCTATAAAGCTCTTCGTACCTAAAAATGCTATCAAAAAAACTCAAAATATTATGGCTAACAGCTATTACCTGCAATGGCAATACACACTCTTTTCTTAATTATCCACATTTAGATATATTTATGGATACTTTTGAATTTATCTATCATCCTAGTATTGATTCGGCATATACTCTGAATGATATTATCAACAAAGAGATAGCCTGTGATATACTTATTATAGAAGGTTCTATCTCTACTGAATATATAAAAGCAGATGCACCCATTGTAGATATAATCAATAAATATGCCTCCAAAGTCCAAAAAATTGTTACTGTGGGTACTTGTGCCTCATTTGGTGGTATGTTTAGGGAGAGTGACTACAAAGATACTACAGGATTGCATTTTGACAAAGAGAGACCAACTTCTCTTTTTGAGCATATCAAAGAGAAAACTATATCTCTATCGGGCTGTCCTGTGCATCCTGATATAATAGCAAATACTCTCTATAGTATAGAGAAAAAGAGAGCTATAGAGCTTGATAGTCTGCTGAGACCAAAAGAGTTTTTTGCCTATACTGTACATAATGGATGCACTAGAAATGAATATTTTGAGTATAAGATAGATAATCATCAGTTTGGTAAAAAAGAGGGCTGTATGTTTTATGACCATGGCTGTCATGCACCCTATACGCATGGGAGTTGTAATAAGATATTATGGAATGAGGTTAATAGCAAAACCCGTGCAGGACTCTCTTGTATGGGGTGTACAGAGCCTACATTTCCCAAAGGAGACTTTTTTCATACCAAAAAAAATATGGGAATCCCCCAATATCTACCCTTTGGTGTAGCCAAACGAACCTATCTTACTTTAGCAGGAATTACAAAAGCTTTTCATATAAAAAGGCTTGAAGAGGATCTTTTTGATGATTAAACTAATAGAAAAAATTGAGGGCGAAGCCAAACTTAACTTCTCTTTTGAGAAGGGTCTGATAGACTTTGTAGAAATTGAATTTTTGTCTACAAGAAATATTGAAAAGATACTCCAAAACAAAAATGCCCTTGATGCTTTGGTTATTACCCCTAGAGTCTGTGGTATATGTAACCATGCCCATCTTATGGCATCTGTCCAAGCACTAGAGAGCTGTTATGAGGAGCTAGAACTCTCTAATAGAGCCAAAATTACACGAGAACTCACTCTTAACTTTGAGATTATACACAACCATTTTAAGTGGTTTTATCTGACCATAATGCCACTTATGGGGTATAAACAGTATCTACTCAAAGCCACACAACCATCACAACTTATGGCAAAAGCGATTGCTACTATAGCAGGACAGTATCCACACACCTCATACTCTATTGTTGGTGGAGTTGTAAGCGATATTGGTATGATGGATTTGATTAAAGTAGAAAACTATATAGATAAGACGCTTAAATTTTTTGAACAGAACTTGGTCTATGCTAAGAGCGATGAGTTTTTGGAGTGTAATAATAGCAATAAACTCCTCAGTAAAGAGGGTGACCTTCCTAATCTTGTTAATAAAATAAAAGATAATGGGTGGAGTAATGTTGGTAAAAGCTATGATAGATTTATTGCCTTTGGAGAAAATAGTTACTTTAAAAAAGGCAAATCCATTAAAACACGACTCACTACCAATATCTATATAGATAAAGTTCAAGAAGCCTCAAATATAAACTCTTATGCCAAAAATGTCTTATACAAAGAGAGATACTACGAAGTAGGACCACTCTCAAGAGCTATGATTAATAAAACACCTCTTATAAAAGATTCTCATAGAAAATATGGTGATAGTATACTAAGTCGGATTTTGGCAAGAGTGTGTGAGATACCACAGCTTCTGAACCATAGTAAAAAGCTTATTAAGCAATTAGATTTGAGTGAACCCTCTTATATAAAACCCAAAATTGATATATCAGATATAACGGCTCTAGGAAGTAGTGCTATTGAAGCCTCTAGGGGTACGCTTATTCATAAAGTAAATATCAAAAATGGTATTATCCAAAAATATGATATTATCACACCTACACAATGGAATTTAGCAAATGGTACAAAAGAGTCTTTAGGGGTTTCTCAAAAAGCGATGATAGGATTAGAGAATACTCAATTAGCCGAACTAAGCTTTAAATCATTTGATGTCTGTTCTGTGTGTACGACACATTAAAATAAAATAGCTTTGATGCTATATATGATACAATATCTGCAAATTATTTTTTAAAAGGATTGCTATGGAAATGAATACCTTCGACTGTAAATTACCTAATGACAAAGGTTATTTTGGTGAATATGGAGGGAGCTTTATCCCACCGCAACTACAAGAGATTATGGATGAAATCACTACTTCATACAAAGAAATTCGCCAAAATCCAGAGTTTATCCAAGAGTTAGGTGAGCTTTATAAACATTATGTAGGTCGCCCTAGTCCTATCTTTTATGCAAAAAATCTATCCAAAAAATATGGAGCAGATATTTATCTCAAAAGAGAAGACCTCAACCATACAGGAGCTCACAAAATCAATCACTGTCTAGGTGAAGCACTTTTAGCAAAAAAAATGGGCAAAAAGAAACTTATAGCTGAAACTGGTGCAGGACAGCATGGGGTGGCACTAGCTACTGCTGCTGCACTTGTTGGGCTAGAGTGTGATATTTATATGGGTGAAGTTGATATTAAAAAAGAGTATCCAAATGTTATCCGAATGAAAATATTAGGAGCAAAAGTTATTCCTGTAAGCCATGGACGAAAAACACTCAAAGAGGCAGTTGATGGAGCATTTGAGGGCTATATGGGTGACCCTATAACACAATTTTATGCTATTGGTTCTGTGGTTGGACCACACCCTTTTCCTATGATGGTACGAGATTTTCAATCTATTGTTGGGAATGAAGCCAAGGTACAATTTAAAGAGATGAGAGGTGAGTTACCTCAAAATATTATCGCTTGTGTGGGTGGTGGGTCTAATGCTTTGGGTATTTTTACTGCATTCTTAGAAGATGAATCTGTAGCACTCCATGGTGTAGAACCAGCAGGAAAAGGGATAGAAGTAGATGGTGAACACGCAGCAACTATGACCAAAGGTACTGTAGGAGTTATGCATGGATTTAAATCTTATATGTTAGCAGATGAAGCAGGAGAACCCCAAGAGGTCTACTCTGTAGCAAGTGGACTTGATTATCCTTCTGTTGGACCACAGCATAGTTATCTCAAAGATACAAATAGAGTAAACTACGCCATAGCAAATGATACAGAGACCATAGAAGCATTCTTTGAACTCTCTCGCCTAGAGGGTATTATTCCAGCTATCGAATCAGCCCATGCTATAGCCTATGCTATGAAGTTTGCACAGGGCGAAGGCAAAGGCTCTACAATCCTTATCAACCTCTCAGGTCGTGGAGATAAAGATATAGATTTTGTAGCAGAAAATTATGGAGCGCAGTACGGAATAGAGTAGTTATTTGGGATTATATAGCTTTAAATACTCTATAATTCTCTCTTCAAGCCAATATTTTGGCTTGAAAATATTACCTGAAATAAATCCTACATGACCTCCATTAGGGTAAACCTCTAATTGTACCTTTGATGATATTTCATCTGCTTCTGGTAATATCTGAGGGGTCATAAAGGGGTCATCTAAGGCATGGATAATAAGGGTAGGTGTTGTGATACTATGAAGATACTGCTTGGCACTTGATTTTTCATAATAATTTTGGGCTGAGTAAAAACCATGAATTGGTCCTGTATAAGTATTATCAAACTCCCAAAAAGTTTTCATTTTTTTTACACCATTACTATCTACACCAATAAGCGTATGCATATCATGCTGATTATATTTACGAAGAAGAGATTTTTTGAGATGTTTCATAAGATGAAATTGATAGATTTTGGAAAACCCTTTATTCATTTTGTTTGCACATACATCTAATAGTAAAGGTGCAGAGACTGCTATAGCCCCTCTAAGAGCTGTTGTGCCTTCTCCTAAGAGTTTGAGTAGCATATTACCACCCAAAGAGTATCCTATAGCAAATAGAGGACTATTAGGAAAAGATTGCTCTAATGAAGCTATCCACTCTTTGGCATCTTTTGTATCTCCACTATGATAGCAACGAGCCAGACGATTATCTCTTCCTGAACAGCTTCTAAAATGCATAAGTACACAAGAGTAATTATCTGCATTGAGGCTTTTCATTATGCCCTCTATATAGGGTGATTTATATGAGCCTTCTAAGCCATGAAATAAAATTACAATGGGTTTAGTAGACTCAAAGTTTTTGGGTTTATCATACCAATAACAATCCAAAAAGTCACCATCAGATAACTCAAATGGTTCTATCTCCATCTCCAAAGAGGCAGATTTTCTAAAAAAAGCTGAATAGAGTGTTTGCAGATGAGCATTTTTGAGTCCAAGTGCAGGTTTAAATATTTTTGTAGCGTTTAGTGTAGACAATGTCCCTTATCCTTCATAAAATAGGTTGTAGTAAGATTTGAAAAGAAATTATATGCAGTTGTAGCTGACATAATTTTATCTCTTTCCCCAAGATAGACCTCTATTGTAACTCCTTTATCTAAAAGCTCCTGAACTTTGTTACTATCCCATTCATAGCTTAAAAGTGCTTCTAGTTCTTCTTTTGTACCTATATTTAAATAAGATTCAAGATTAACAGAAGAGGGATAAGAGACATTACTTAGGAACTGCTCTATATACTCTTTGTTATTATGAGTAAAATAACGCAATTGTGTACGAACAAAACTTCTTTTTTGTGATTGAAAAAAAGCTGGTGAGAGGAGTATAAGTTTTTCTATACGGCTTGTACTAGAGTAGGCTTCTTCAAAAGCAAGCTGTGCACCATAGCTAAATCCAATAAGTGTAAAATTATTACTATCAAGATACGAGGTAAATATATTTTCTTCACCTTGTAGGGAAAAACCATTAAAATATTTCACGAAGGATCTCCCTAGTCTCTTCTTCTGTAATATTTTCATGTACTAGAAGATGATTTGTTATTTTTTCATGTATTTGTGTTAATTTATCCAAAATAGTCTCAACATCTATAGATGCTTGTTGCAATATCGCCTCTTCTTCATTTGTATTATCAACAAAATTTTCACCCATTGAGTAGTGTTCTATAAGCTCTTTTGCCAAAAGTCTTGCTTTTGCTATATCTACTCCTGCATTACTATATTTTTCATTATAAGTTCGCTTAGTTGCAATACTTCCTGCCAAATACATTTTAATACGATTTATTATTTCACTTTTGGAGACTATCTCATTTTCTCGTTGCAGTATCTGTGTTGTAACTATACCAATTTTTTCAAACTCAATATCAAGCCAAGTAGCTATTAATGCTTTGGCACTTTGATAAATGGCAAGAATGGCTCGTTCTTTTTGTGAATAACTAATAATACGATGTTTCCCTAGTAATACTTTATCTTTTACTGCTTCAAAGTTATCCATCTCTATACCCAAGTTATCATGTCTCATAGCATGAAGTGCTGCTTCATTAACAAGTGTTGCTAGGGCTGCACTATTAAATCCCACTGTCATTCTAGCTACTTCCAAAAGATTTGCATGGTGAGGTTTTCGACTCATATAGAGTTCGAGTGTTTTAAGTCGTTCATGAACATCAGGAAGAGAAATATGAATACGCCTATCAAATCGTCCTGCTCGCAAAAGTGCTTCATCAAGTACTTCTACTTTGTTTGTTGCACCAATAACTATAACACCTGAACTATCTTCAAAGCCATCCATTTGTGTAAGAAGCTCATTGAGTGTAGCTTCTCGTTCATCATTACGAAACTCTCCCCTACTCTTACCTACAGCATCAATTTCATCAATAAACACGATGCTAGGAGCCATCTGCTTGGCTTTTGCAAATAACTCTCCTACTCGTTTAGCACCCATACCTACATAAATCTGTACAAATGAAGCACCACTTTGATAAAAGAAAGGAACACTCGCTTCACCTGCTATTGCTTTGGAAACCAATGTTTTTCCAACTCCTGGTGGTCCTACCAAAAGTATACCTCTAGGAAGTTTAATATCAAGCTGATGATATTTTTGAGGCTGGTGAAGAAAATCAATCACCTCTTCGAGTTCCTCTTTTACATCACTAATACCTGCTACATCTGAGAATTTTACTGTTGATTGAATAGCTCGAATCTCTTGAGGCTTAGATATCTCTTCGGCACGATCTATCTCTTGGTGTAGTTGTACTAAGTTTTCATCACGATTAGTTTTCATCATTCTAAATAAAAAAATAAACGCTCCTACAATAATAAACAGATAGAGTAAATCCATAAGATAATTTTTATTTCCAATCACCTCTACAGGATATTTTTTGAAAAGAGATTTTGTATTAATAGACCCTTTATATATCTTAAAATTACCTTCTTTTGTTACAAAATAGAGATAGCTATCATCAATCATTAATCTTTTTATTTTATCTTGTGTATAGAGTCTGCTTAACTCAACTGTTGTTATGGCTTTTGTAGTATCTCGTACAATAGAAAATGTAATAATAATGATTAATGCAATAAGTAATCCAATGATAATACGAATATTCTTATCATTAAAATTGAGCTTTGCTCTCTTCATCTGTTACCTCCATTTTATTAAGCAATACCCAATTACTACTTAGGTCATCATCTGATGTTACAGATACTCTATTAAAATATTGATCAAAACCATGGTATACACCATTTTTTCCATTCTCTAATAATACTTCCAGATTTTTATTATGCTCTTTTCTAAAATTATAATTTTTTTCTTTGATTATTTGCGTTAACTCTTTATGGCGTTTCTTGGCTATATCTCCTCGTACCTGTTCTTTCATAGTTGCAGAGACTGTACCATCTCTTTTGGAATAAGAGAAAGCATGAATATGTGTAAGAGGCAAATTTTTAACTCGTTGGATTGCCTCACTCCACTCTTTTTCTCCCTCTCCTGGGTGACCTACAATATAGTCTGTACCAAGAGCATAGCCCTTTGATGCTATCTCTTCAAAAAGCTCTCTATCACTGCTATAGCTATTTCTACGATTCATAAGCTCTAGCATCCTATCACTTGTATGTTGCAAAGCTATATGCAGATGTTTTGCCATCCATGGCTCTTGAAGTAGTTCTTTAAACTCATCATCTATCTGTATAGGTTCTAAGCTTCCCATACGAATTCTACGAACTCCACGGATTTGACTCATTCTTTTCAAAAGCTTTGCTACAGAACTACCCTGCTCTTGACCATAACTTCCTACATTTGTACCTGTCAAAATAAATTCACCAAAACCATGGTTTGCTAATTTTTCTACTTGTGCAAGAATTGTCTCCTCTTTATGAGACCTTGCATCTCCTCTAACATAAGGAATAATACAATACGAACAACGAAAATCACAACCCTCTTGAATTTTTATAAATGCCCTACTTTTACCTATAAATTCTTCTACAATGGTAGAATCTATATGTTTAAGATCTCCTATTTGATAAAACCTCTTAGGACTTTTGATAATCTCATTAATATTCTCTTTTTCTGAATGTCCAATAACCCCAAAGACTTTCTTGGCTTCAAATAAAGATTCACCTTTTGAGTGTGAGCCACAGCCTGCTAATATTACTTTTTTATCAGGATATTTTCTTTCAATAGAGTTTATGTAGCCTCTTACAGAGCTATCTGCCCCATTGGTCACAGTACAAGAATTTACTATAATGATATTACTCTCTTCTTCTTTGCTAGTAATAACAAACTCTTGGAGTTTACTCATCATAATTTGCGTATCAAACTGATTTGTACGACATCCAAAAGTTTTAAAGTAGACTTTTTGCATTAATTATCACTCTCCTGTAATACTGTATCATCCAAAGATACTGGTGGTTTTCGTACATCTTTATCCATATAGATAGATTGCGTAGGAAATGCCAAAGAGACATTCTCTTCTGCTTGAATTCTCTCAATAATTTCTAAAGATATTGTACTTCTAAGTGTCATAGTAGCATAAGCATTTGTAAGATACCATGAACTAATTTTCATGCCATGTGGCTCTATGAGCGTTAATATTCTAGGTTCAACATTTGTATTACGAATACTATAACTACTTCGTAGCTTGTTTAACTGTTTTCTTGTAATATCCGTATACCCTTTGGAGTATTTTTTGGTAACCTCTTTTGCAATAGATGCAGCTTTATGTATATCAGAATCAAAGGTTACCACAAAGTCTATTCCATCCCATACTGTTTTTAGTCCTGCATGCGAATAGTTGGCTATCATATCTGTAAAGATAAAATTATTTGGAATAAAGATCATCCTTCCAGAGCGTCTATTTTCTAAATAAGTTGTAAGTGTAACATCTTCATGCATAGTCATACGAAGCATAGATATATCTACAATATCCCCCACATACTCTACTTTTCCACGAACAAACTTTACTCTATCACCCACATGAACACTTCCACCAATTACAATTACAAACCAACCAATAATTGACATAAACCAATCTTTCATCGCAATAGCAATACCAGCAGAAGCAAATCCAAGGACAGTGACAAGATAACTAACATTTTCTATATAACCAAAAAGTAAAGTCATTACAAAGAAAGTAATAAAAGTAAGGTTCATAATTTTGTTAATAGTATAATACCGTTCATTATCTTCCATATAACGACGAACTAAATATTTACCTAATAAGAAGAAGAGAAGAAAAAATAAAATAATAATACCAACAGTAGCACTCTTTTGCATCTCTTTTTTAATATTCTTTTTTAGCTTTAGTTTTATCTCATCAATCTCTTTGCTATAAACACTCTGTGTAGTTTTAAATATTTCCAAGATAGGGGTATAGATTTTAACTCTTTTTTCTATATCTTCAAGTTTTTCTTTATATTTATCATTTTTTTCAACATCTTGTATCAGTTGTTTTAGTATATACTTCTCTTCTTTGAATTTATTAACAATAGTTTGTAAAGATTCATACCGTTCATTATACTCTTCAAGTTGTGTTCTAAGTTTTTTTTGAAATGAGATAGCTGATATAATAGCTATAGGATTTGTAACTAATGGCTCTTCTTCTATAGGTTCGGGTTTAATAAATTTTCTAAAAGGATTTTTTTCATACTCTCGTAAAAGATGTAGTTTACTCTTAATAGTAGCCTCTTCTTCTATATAGCCATCTAGTGTTGCTCTTTGCTTATCCGTTAATCTTCTTTTTTTTGAGAGAATAGATATTTTTGCCTTCAATACCTCTTGATCTTTTTGAAGCTTTAAAAAAGTATTATAATTACTATATATTTTTGACCATATATTATTTTTTTTAATATCTTCTTCTAACTTATCTTTTCTAACCAAAAGAAGTGCAATCATATTCTCTTTTTCAGATGAAAAGAGAGTTTTTGTACTGTTTATATCTTTTTTTATAGATTTTCTTGAACTATTACTCTCTATAGCAAAAAGAGCGTAAGTAAAAAAAAGGAAAGCTAAAATCCCTCTTATCATTGCTCTGTCTTTGTAAACTCAAAAAGAACTTGTTTTACCACTGATTCGTTAATATCTTTTTTAATACAATGATCTCCTATACCATTAGGAAGAATAAACTTAATACTATTATTAGAGCTTTTTTTATCCAAAAAGAAATGTTCATAAAAATCATCGCAATTATCTATAGTATAAGTAACGGGGAGATTAAATTTTTCTAATAATACTCTTACACGATCACACTCTGTAGCAGTAAAAATATTTAATGCTACAGCCAATTGATTTGCCATAATCATACCTATTGCCACAGCTTCACCATGAAGATATGTTGTATAGTTGGTCTCATTTTCTATTACATGTCCAAAAGTATGACCATAATTTAACACAGCTCTAATACCTGCTTCTTTTTCATCTTGGTTAACAACCTCAGCTTTTAACTCTACACTTCTTTTTATAAGATCCTTTAAAACCTCTTCATCTTCTAAATTAGCTGTTTCAAGAAATTCAAAATACTCTTTATCAAACATAACTGCCATCTTAATAACCTCAGCAACTCCTGCAGAAAACTCTCTAGGAGGAAGAGTCTTAAGAAATGTTGGGTCTATATACACAGCTTGTGGCTGATAAAATGCACCAATAAGGTTCTTTCCATAGCTATTGTTAACTCCTGTCTTCCCACCCACACTAGCATCAACTTGACTAAGTAGTGTTGTAGGTACCTGAACAAAATCAATCCCTCTTTGATACAGCGAAGCAGTAAAGCCTGTCATGTCACCAATAACTCCTCCACCTAAGGCAATAAGTGTAGATTTACGGTCTAGTCTATATTCAAACAACTGATTCAAAATAGACTCCACCGTCTGCAAAGTCTTATAACTCTCTCCATCAGGTACAGTTACAACATATAACTCTTTAGCTTCTATATTTTGCTTAAGGGTCTCTAGGTGGTAATTTGCTACAGTAGGGTTTGTAACAATAACGACTTTTGTATCAAAATAAAGTTTAGGTAATCTATCAATAGTAATATTATAAGAAATTGTCGCAGTGTTAAGGAGTTGTATTGGTACAATCATAATGGAAACCTTCATAAGAGAGAATATTCCCTCTTATTTTAGCTTTTTTTGCTTTAAGAGTCTCTTCGTAGTATACTCCTATCGAATCATCTTAATAATCACATTTGATTTTCCATACTTTTTCATCAAGTCATTAAGTATATTAATATGTTTTTGACGAAGTTTAATTCTACTATAGAGTGTATTTGCTTTTTTCTCTTTGCTATCTTTAACATTATTAAAATAGATAGGTTTTTTCTTTTGTGCCCGAAGGTAACTTTGAGTATAGTTATTATTTCTATATGACTCAACACCTTTATATTTACTATGCTTATTAACTGTAGATTCTCTCATAATAATTGGCCAATCATAAAGAAGTTTAGACCCTTTATATATTCGCATCTTTCTTAAAACTGTATCTACTTTAACATAAATCTTACTACGATATTTCTTTTTAGAATAAGTTTTTGGTTTGCTTTTTTTACGCGTCTCTCTTTTATATCGTTTGCTTTTAGGTTTTGTTGTAGATTTTTTTACCTTAGAAGACTTTTTTTGACGCTCTTGTAGTGTTTGGTTTTCTAATGCTAGTCTCTCTGCTTTAAGACGAAGTCTTTGATTTTCTAATTTAACATCTTCTAATTCTTGTGTAGCATTATGGAGTCTTTGACCTCTCTTGTACTGTTTTTTTTTGTTTTTTCCTTCATAGCTTACTTCAATAGTTGCACTTGTCTCTCCACGACGAACTCTCTGTTTTTGTTTCTCTTTAAGGTAATTATTAATAAAATCTTGTTGGCTATTTTCAATTTGTTTAATAGATGTTTGAGTTGAATCAGCATAAAGTATAGTAATAAATAATAATAAGTATAGTAATAGTATTTGAGCAATTTTCATAACTTATCCTAAGTTTTAATTTTATATATTTAAGTGTATCAAAAAAATAGTTAAGTGTTGTTATTTTTTCTCTCTTTTTTTATCTCTTCATGTGCTCTATTTATCTGTTTAATCCTCTGTTCAGCAAACTTAACAATCTCATTGTTTAATCCTTTCCCCTGAATATAATCAGGATGGAACTCTTTAATCTGCTCTCTATACTTCTTTTTTATGGTTGTATCATCATCACTCTCTTGACATCCTAATACATTATAAGGGCAATCATCTTCTATTGGTTTAGCAATATCATCACCAATAATATCATTAATATATTTTTGAATTTTTAATTTATCAAACCCTATAGCCTCTACAGCCTCATAAATCATCATCTTTTTTCGTACAGAATACCCATCTATTGCCGCCATAGAGACAAGTTGCTTAAGAGTTTGGACTTTCATATCAAAAGAACACTCTGCTAAATTATGTGCATGATCAGTTATTGATATATCATCTAGTTTTGCAACTCTATAGGCATCATGTAAATGCTCTTTGAGTACTATAAGTTCAGAATCACTCATTCCCTCTTTTCTACAAATAGAGATAAAATTATTCATGGTATAAGTAATAACATCTTTTTCAGGATGAGAGATAGAACCTTTACTATGTGCTATTTTGGTAAGTATAGCAATAACTGATGCAAACTTCATATTTTTGCTTTTCTCAATTAAAGGTGTTCCATTTTCATTTTTAAATTTTTGTTGATACCAGATAAGAGCAATAGTTGAGATAATCCATACCAATAATGATAAAACAAGTATCATTTGTTTAAAAAAGAGGTTCTCTTTTGCTTTTTGTTCTAATTGAGAGATAAGAATAATTTCTATTTTTGAAAAAAGTGATATTTTTTGTGTCTGAAAAGTAAACCAATTACTTGAATCTTCTTTATATTTTCCTAACTGTGCATCTACCATAATTGATAATGATATATCGTCTATATTAAGCAACATATCTTTAGTAGCAGGAATATTATATAACTCTTGAATCTTCTTTTCTATATCAAGCTCTCGTACTTTCAAAACTTGAAAACTATTAGACTTACTCTTAAACTCTTCCCATTTCATTATCTCTTTAGCTGTCATAGCTGTAGATTTTTCCATAAAATATGCTACAAATCCTCTTTGTAACCCTGTATTTTCTTTGGCAATATTTAAGTGATTTAAAAGTGATATACAATAGATAATTTGACTATTATCTGTATAGTTAGATACTTTACGGAATCTATTATTAAGCGGTGTGCTTAAGGAGTCTGTATAACCACCAAAAAAAATATCTTTAAATTCACTCTTATGAAGTTCTACTTTTTTTCTAAGTTCTGTAATTTTTTCAAGACTATTTAGAATATCTTTGTAGACTTTAGTATCAAAACTGTTCTCTTCTTTCAAGAAAATCTTTAATTGTGCTGTAGAATCTACTTGGAGATTCTTTTTAGTATTATTTATCTCTTTATCTAATACTTCCCTTTGCTGTTTTAAAAGACCATCAAAATTTTTGTAACTAGATCCCATATAGAGTGCAGTAAGATCTCTCTCTCTTCCTACTTGAACCAAAAAATTATTTAATAAACTCTCATTTTTAATAAGAGACTTTAGTGCTGAAGATTTTTCATAATTTTGATAAGAGTCTAATAAAAAAATATTTGATAATATAAAAAGCATTATAATAAGATATTTAATATTTACTTGCACTAACTTCCTCCCTCTACAACCTCAATAGGTACAAGAATTTTAGGATGCTGTTCTATTGCCAAAAAGTAGTGTTCAAGCTGTGTTGAAAATATTTGAAAGAGAGATTGTTTTTTCATATCAAATGTAAAAGGTACTATCTGAAGGATATTTTCCATCTTTCTTAGTTTTCTAATAGGATTTGCAACCTCTTGAATAATCTGAATATCATGGTTGAAAATTTGTGAAAGTGCTTCATAATGTTCTATAATTTTTTTGGTATTATCAAAATCTGATTCTGGATCAAAATGGCATATTTTTAATTGAAAATCAAAACTCTCTGCTAAATCAAAACTTGTTGAAGAGATAGACTCCATCTCTGCCTCATCGCTCATCATAATAACACAATCTGTAATATTATAAAGAGATTTATCACCAAAAATATATACAAGTTTTTTAAGATAAAAAAGTTGTGTATCTAAATTATATTTTTCAAAAGTCTTTAGAGTATTAAGAAGAATACCTATATTAAAGGTTTGAATATCATACTCAATAAGTTCATTAATCTGTGTATCATCATAATATATATAGACAGATATATTCTCTTTTTGTTCCTGCTTTATTGTAGATATTATAGCAAAGTTTGATGGATTTATAATTCTAATATGTAGCTTTTTATTTTCTAAGCGATCTGCTAAATAAATACTCTCATACAGATACTCTAATGCATACTGTTCATCTTGGCTCATATCAAGAAGAAGATATAAGTCCCTTCCAAATGGTTCGGGGAAGAGTCCTCTTCTTTTATTTATACTTCTATAAACACCATCAAGAACAATAGGTTTGCCCAAAGTAAGAAGTATATCATTTGGACGCACCATTGTCCCACTTGTTGGTATAATTTGCTTTTTATCTCTATAAATAGCAGCTATTTTCCATTTTCTTTGGGCAATAGAACCAACATGGCGATAGGCATAACTACTCCCAAAAGGGACAAGCATCTCCATAATCTCCCCCTCCCCTAATCCTACATTTTGAGCAATAACAGGAACATTGGGAAGATTGTCATAGAGATGTGAAGCCATAAGTTGATTTTCATTCACTATCGTAAGATTATAAAGATCTGTAAATTCTTGATTCCATTTATCAAGCATAACAACAAGAATTTTATCATTAATTTGTCTAATATTCTTCAATGAATAATTAGCATCATCTTGGCTATTCATAACTATAAACACTTCTGAGAAGCGTATAGAGGAGAAAAGCTTTAGTAGTTTGACATAACTTGTTGGATCACAAAAGTGTGCAATAATATCACGATGGATTTTTTCAGGAAGTACACCATCCTTATAAAAAGCAACATGATACTGGTTTTCAGTGATTTTTCTCTTGCTAATCCATTCAAGAAAATGTTTTGCAATTGGTCCATCTGCGAGGATTAATATATTTTTCATCTAACTCTTCAATACTATTAAGCTGTAATAGCCTTAAGTATAGCATAAATAATATTTCATTAGCTAAAAATACTACTTTTTTTTAAAGCGTTTTAATAACTTACTTCCTCTTGTTTCATTGGCTACAGAAGATATCCAAAGATAATTAATCATCCAATAAATTACCCCTGATACAACAATAGAATAAAAAGCTGTACCTGTATATAATGGTATCAAAATAGCATCCCAATTATCTGCAAACCAATCAAGACTCAATTCTATATCAGATATACCCTCATATCCTAATATAAAATTTCCTGTAAGATATTCTATATAATACATAAACGGCATGGTGATAGGATTACTAAGCCACACCATAGATATTGCCAAAGGAACATTAAAGCGAATAAATGGAGTGGTTGCAAGTACGGCTAGCATCTGCATAGGCATAGGAATAAACGCCCAAAAAAGTCCTACAAGAACACCTCTTGATATAGATTTACGATTAATTGATAAGTATTCCCTAGGAATTTTATATTTTTCAATAAAAGAATGGATCTTTCCTGATGCTTTTTGTCTCTTTTTAAATACTTTTCGTATCATATAATATTCCTCGAAATCAATAAGGTAAGAGCAGATTATCTCATTTTTTACCTAATTGGTACATTAGTCTACTCTATAGAGACTCTAAACCCCCTTTTTATATTGATTTGTGTAAAATACGCGTAATATTACTAGCTATCGCTATGATAGTAGTAATAATTATTATTTGAAAAGGTTACAGTTATGAGTGGATATATGATTTTTTCAGGAACAGCCAACCCTGAACTCTCAGAGGAGATAGCAACATATTTGGAAATGCCTCTAAGTAAAGCAACAATTAATCGCTTTTCAGATGGCGAAATCTCTATACAGATTGCAGAGAGTGTAAGAGGGAAAGATGTATTTATCATCCAACCAACTTGTGCACCTGCTAATGCAAATTTGATGCAACTTCTTATCATGACTGATGCACTCAAACGATCATCAGCTAAATCTATCACAGCTGTTGTACCATATTATGGATATGCACGACAAGATAGAAAAGCTGCACCAAGAGTACCTATCTCTGCAAAACTAGTAGCAAACCTAATGGAGACTGCTGGTATCACTCGTATGGTAACTGTAGACCTCCATGCTTCTCAAATTCAAGGATTTTTTGATATTCCTGTAGATAACCTTTATGGTGCTATTTTATTTATGGATTATATCAAAAATAAAAACTTCAAAAACCCTATAATAGCTTCTCCTGATATTGGTGGTGTTGCAAGGGCAAGATATTTTGCCAATAAACTAGGACTAGATATGGTCATAGTAGATAAAAGACGCGAAAAAGCTAACGAGAGTGAAGTGATGAATATCATCGGTGATGTAGATGGTAAAGATGTTATTTTGATAGATGATATGGTTGATACAGCTGGTACTATGGTTAAAGCTGCTTCTGCACTCAAAAACCTAGGAGCAACTTCTGTTATGGCCTGTTGTACACACCCTGTACTCTCAGGTCCTGCTCTTGATAGGATAGAAAATGGAGATTTAGATGAGCTCGTTGTAGCAAATACTATTCCTGTAAAAAATGCTTCTCCAAAGATAAAAATGCTTTCAACTGCATCTATGTTAGGTGAAGTTATTAGAAGAGTACACAATAATGAGAGTGTTAATTCGCTTTTTGAAACAACTTAAGAGTTGTTTCCACTATTTAATAAAAATATACTATTTACATAAGGTTCAAAATGCCAAATATACCACAATCTCATATTCGTAATTTTTCTATTATCGCACATATTGATCATGGAAAATCCACCCTAGCAGATCGTATTATCCAAGAGTGTGGAGCAGTCTCGGATAGACAAATGTCTTCACAAGTTATGGATACTATGGATATAGAAAAAGAGCGTGGGATTACTATTAAGGCACAGAGTGTAAGACTTGATTATATCAAAGATGGTGAGCCTTATATTCTGAATCTTATAGATACTCCAGGTCATGTTGACTTCTCTTATGAGGTTAGCCGTTCTCTTGCATCATCAGAGGGAGCATTACTTATTGTAGATGCTGCCCAAGGTGTAGAGGCACAAACTATTGCTAATGTTTATATAGCTATCGAAAATGATTTAGAACTCTTGCCAGTTGTAAACAAAATAGATTTACCTGCTGCTGACCCTGATAGAGTTCTTGCAGAACTAGAAGAGGCTATAGGTATAGATGCTACAGAGCATTGTTTAGTTTCTGCCAAAACAGGTTTAGGTGTAAAAGATTTAATTGATACACTTATTGAGCGTATTCCTGCACCAAACGGAAAAAAAGATGCTCCTGCAAAAGCTCTTATTTATGATAGCTGGTTTGATAACTATTTAGGTGCTTTGGCTCTTGTGCGTGTTTTTGAAGGAAGTCTTAAAAAAGGTCAAATTGCCAAAGTTATGGGAACAAAAGATGACCATCAAATCCTCAATATGATGTATCCAAACCCTATTGCTCCTATAAAAACAGATGAGATAAAAACAGGTGAAATAGGTATCGTTGTAATGGGTCTAAAGACTGTAGACTCTCTACAGGTTGGAGATACAATTACAGATTCCAAAAATCCTACAGCTGAAATAATAGATGGATTTGAACCTGCTAAACCTTTTGTTTTTGCTGGTATTTATCCTATAGAGACAGATAAGTTTGAAGATCTGCGTGACGCACTGAATAAACTCAAACTCAATGACTCATCTCTTAGTTTTGAACCAGAGAGTTCTATGGCACTTGGGAGTGGATTTAGGACAGGTTTTCTAGGGATGCTCCATATGGAGGTTATCAAAGAGCGACTTGAAAGAGAGTTTAATCTTGACCTTATTGCTACAGCTCCTACTGTTGTTTATCAAGTTAAGATGACAAATGGCGAAGAGATAGAGATACAAAACCCTAGTGAACTCCCAGAACCACAAAAACTAGACTCAATCTATGAACCCTATGTTAAAGCAACTATACTAACACCACAAGAGTATGTTGGAAATCTTATTAAGCTTCTTAATGACCGTAGAGGTATACAGATAAAAATGGATTACCTCAATGAAACAAGGGTTCTAATGGAGTATGATATTCCTATGAATGAGATTGTTATGGACTTTTATGATAAACTCAAAAGTCTTACCAAAGGATACGCAAGTTTTGATTATGAACCTATTGGCTTTAGAGAGGGTAAGCTTGTTAAGCTAGATATTAAAGTAGCTGGAGAGATAGTAGATTCTCTCTCTATTATTGTACCAGAAGATAAGGCTAGAACGCGTGGATTAGCCTTTGTGGGACAGCTTAAAGAGCTTATTCCTAGACAGCTTTTTGAAGTTGCAATACAAGCGAGTATTGGAAATAATGTTATTGCAAGAAGTAATGTTAAATCTATGGGCAAAAATGTAACTGCCAAATGTTATGGTGGAGATATTACACGAAAAAGAAAACTTTTAGAAAAACAAAAAGCAGGTAAAAAACGCATGAAATCTATTGGAAGTGTTCAAGTTCCACAAGAAGCATTTATGGCTGTTTTGAAACTGGATAACTAATGGGTTGGGCAATACATTTACACCTTATTGCCGCCGTATCTTGGATAGGTGGTTCTGTTTTTCTTTTTGTATTAGGGATTACCCTTCGAGATAAACAAGACCAAAAAGAGGTCTATCCTCGCATAGGTCCTATTTATGGTTTCTTCGAGATTACAGCACTTTTCATACTCCTTATATCAGGTGTTTTTATGATTACAAATAATGGTTTGATGGATATTCTTTTTGATTCAAGTATTAGTAACCAAGTAATTGATGCTTTGCGTATAAAACTTAGCTTTGTAGCAGTTTTAGCAATTATGACTGTTGTTCATACTATCATTGCCCTCAAAACATTACGAATAGAAAAAACTCCACTCCAAAAATTCTTCTCTCGTGGAGCATCCATGGGAATATTTTTACTCAACTTTGTAGTATTACATTATGCCATGGTAATACGGGATATATTATAGAAAAACTACACAAAGCAAAAAAGCTCATAGCCCAAGCTGATGCTCTCTTTATCACTGCTGGAGCAGGTATGGGAGTAGATAGTGGATTACCTGATTTTCGTGGCTCTGAAGGCTTTTGGAGAGAATACCCCAAGGTCAAAGAGTTAGGATTAGAATTTGAAGAGATGGCAAACCCTCGATGGTTTAAAAGTAATCCAAATCTTGCGTGGGCTTTTTACGGTCATCGTCTGCACCTCTACCGCGATACTATACCTCATAAGGGATTTACAAAACTTATTGAAGTTTCAAAAAACAAAAAATACGGCTCTTTTATCTTTACTTCCAATGTTGATGGTCAGTTTCAAAAAGCAGGTTTTAAAGAAGAACAAATAATGGAATGTCATGGTTCAATCCATCATCTCCAATGTACAAATGACTGCCAAAACAAAATTTGGTCAGCCAAAGATACAAATGTAGAAATAAACCAAAACTTCCAAGCCATAAACCCCTTACCAACTTGCCCCCATTGCAATAAAATAGCAAGACCCAATATACTAATGTTTGATGATTTTGGATGGAACTACAGCCGTACAGATAAACAAAGAGAAAAACTTACATCTTGGTTATCAATGCTAAGTAAAAATAATGCAAAACTAGCTATCATAGAAATAGGAGCTGGCACAGCAGTCCCCACCGTAAGAAATAGCAGTCAACGCATTGCAAAAGAGTTTAACACCCCACTCATACGCATCAACCCAAGAGAAAGCCATGGTGCTGAAATTGGTATAGAATTGGGTGCAGTAGAAGGACTTTTGGAGATTTTGTAGGGGATTTTTTCCGTAGAAATACTATAATGTTTAAATCTAACTTTATCACGCACTATATCCAATAATTTCTTCTTGATACTCATAGTAAACTCCTCGTATCCTTAAGTAACAAAATGTGTTTTTATTGCTTCTGTCAACAAATAAATGAACAAAGTGTTCAAATATCGCTTAATACAGCACTAAAAGCACACAACATCTTTAAGCATAATAGGTAATTCTTTGAAAAATGGCTAATAGTATGTCATATTGACATACTATTTAAAAATAAACATACATTTAAAGTGTTCGTTTATTTTTAAATAGAGGGCTTTTTATGCTATAATGTTCGTTCAATAAATAGTTAGTCTATACTATGCTAAAGAAAATAAATATAAGGAAATAAAATGAAAGAAGAAGGTTTTTTAAACGGAGCATTAAATCAAATAAAAGAAAAAAATACTAATGCTAGATTTTTAGCAAATCAAGCATTATTTAATTCTCCAGATAACAGTAAAATACAAGCATCTGCAAAAGTTTCTATAGCATTTGCACTAAATGTATATAATCAAGACCATAATGATTTGGATGACTTAGTAACGAAAGCTACTAATGTGAGAACAGTTGGTGGCATTAAAAAGATTATTAAAAAAGCTAAACAGATAATGGATAGTAGAGATTAGCTTTACAGATAATTAAACTAAAAGACTAACAAATCATAGTAGCCAATAAATTACCTATCGGCAATTTATTGGCTATATTTGACCGTTAGCAGAGGAATGAATATTGAATAGCCTATCAAAAGACTTTGGCACAGAAAGAAACTTATTGATTATTAATAGTTTTTTAATATACCTATATTTTTTTGACATTAATGTTAAAGGTCCGATATTAGCTGTAAAGGAAGCTCTACCTCATATGAATGATAAAGGTAGTATACTATTTACAAATTCTATTGTTCATCAAAAAGGGTTTGACGGCCTGTCTGTTTACTCGGCTAGTAAAGGTGCATTAAGAGCGTACGCTAGAGTATTAACTTCTGAAGTGAAATCTAGAGGTATTCGTGTAAACTCAATTGCACCCGGCCCTATAGATACTCCAATAT
>JADGDQ010000020.1:0-6192 GCA_016744805.1 Sulfurovaceae bacterium | reverse complement strand
CTGCTTTCTCATTAATGCAGATGGCTAAAACTTCTGCAAAACTTAATCAACTTTCTAATGCAAAATTACCATTTATTACCATTGATTATTTGTCAAATGAATATACTTCGTTTATTTTTTTATTGTTAAATCTATATTTCATTTTTTTCTCGTTCCCATCCGTCCTCGGTGGGAATGCATACAAGAGGCTAAACTACCAAAATCTCTCCACCTCAATCAAGCCGTCAATACCCTCATAATCTCTAGCAGAAGAGTATCTCCAATGTTTCCCTTCATCAACGAAGCCTCTCTTTACAGGGTTATGATGAATGTAGTTAATCTTAGCTATCATCATAGCATCTGTGAGTATAAGTTTTGGTTGATAGCCCTCTTGCCATATTTGATAAGTTCTATCTGTTTTATGGGCTTTTTTGTAAAATCTAAACTGCTCTAGTAATGTTTGAGCATTTTCTTTTTGTAATAGTTGAAGAAGAGCTTTCGCAGTAAATGATTTAAAGTGTCTCATACTCTTACCTATATCATCACTTTGAGCAATAAGATGTAGATGATTTTCCAGTATTACATAAGCATATAATTTTAGATTTTCTTCTTTTTGAAGATGCTTTAAGCTATCAATAATTATCTGAACACTCTCTTTTCTTGTAAATATTGGTAGCCAATTTAAGATGGTACAAGTTAAAAAGTGTGGATTTTTTGGTTCATATATTTTATATCTACTTCTTCCCATTGGCTATTATAGCTTTATTATGGTTAAGCGTTTATTTTGTTACTGTGACTCTTATATGCATTCCCACCGAGGACGGATGGGAACGAGTAAGCCACACCACTCGTAAGCAGAGGTACTTCATAGCTATAGAAGTTTTTATCATTGGTGATCCTATTAATCGCAGTGCTTTTTTCCTTGTGCCACAATATATGTAAATACACTACAGATAATACAATTTTACTACATTATCTATACCATAATAACATTTACAATACAATTACATACTTATATCAACACATAAATAAAAATTATACAACTAATTCCAAAAAAGGTAAATTATATTTAACCATTTCAGCAATTTATAAGTTCTATACAGTTAGAATTGGTAAGATATTTTTTACCAAAAAGGATTTAAGATGCAAGAATTCGTCTACTATAGTGATAGAGAGCTTGACTTTCCACTCCCTGAAAATATATTGGTAACTACACAACTCTCTACTGCCTCTACGAGTGAGTATATAGTCTCTAACTCCAAGAATGTATATGGTGAAATCATTGCAGATGAAATCGACTTTTATGTCAACAACTCCCAAGACTCCATAGCAGACAAAATCAAAAACATAGCAAAACTCTATGAGATAAATGCCATAAGATTTGATATGGCACAAGATATAGCCTACTCCCAAGAGGTATCTAAAGAGCTACTGCTCATCTGTACCAAGGAGCAAAAAGAGGCATTTCTAAAAGCGATGGTACCTGATGAGTTTCATCTCTTGCATGTTACTCCTGATGTGGTTAAATCTATATCTGGGCATATTGGTAATTTGACTGTTGTAGTCAATGATACCTTTAAAGATGCTACGCTCAATATATCGCAGATAGTGTGGTATGACCAAGAGGAGATAGCAACCAAGCAGAGTGGTACATTTGACCCACTAGAGAGTTCTCTTGATGATGTCCTAGCAACTATCCGTACAAATATCAGCAATTATGAATATAAGAAGTTTATCGTCTATGATGAGAATATCTGCCAGTACCATGGGAGATTTGAGAAGACTTGTGGCAAGTGTGCAGAGGTTTGTCCCTCTGTGGCTATTGAGACTGATGATGATGTAAAGCATCTGCTCTTTTCACATATCGACTGTCATGGTTGTGGTGGTTGTATCTCTGTCTGCCCCTCTGGAGCACTCGACTATGCTTCGCTTGGGAGAGAGAGTATCTATGAGATAGCAGACTGTTATAGTGGGCATACTCCTCTAATCATACCGCAAAAGATGGCTATCAAAAACCTAAACATAGCACTCAAAGAGAAGGTCTTGCCTCTAGCAATAGAGGGTGAGAAGTTTTTGCATGAAGGTACATTGCTAACAATGTTGCAAGAGTCAGGTTCACAAGTAATCTTCTATTCGGACTTTTTATCCAAAGGGACAAAAGACTCTATCTCTATCTTAAATAATATATACCAAAAAAGATACTCTATGGATGCCATTATCGTAGCGATGAATCTCAAAGAGTTAGAGAAAGCATTAGAAGAAGTTGAGTTTGTCAATGGTTCTCGATTTAAAACCAATGAAATTGAAATGAGAAAGAGAGAAATATTTTCTAATCGACTCAAACATATTGTCGGAGATTTTGACCTAGGAGAGGTGCAAACAGGTGAGCATATCCACTATGCACAAGTCAAGGTCAACGAAGCCAACTGTACTCTCTGCCTCTCTTGTGTAGGGGCGTGTAATGTCGATGCACTTGTGGCAAATATAGATGATAATACACTACGAATTAACCCTAGCATCTGTACAGCCTGTGGTTTTTGTGAAGTTGTCTGCCCTGAGAAGGACTGTCTTACTATAGAAGAAGATGTTATTAAGCTCAATCCAAACTGGTTCAAAGAGAGCATCCTTGCCAAAGATACACTCTTTGCTTGTGTCGAATGCGGTAAGGAGTTTGCAACTACAAAAGCAATAGAGAAAATTGCTGCTGTCATGTCTCCACTCTTTGCCAAAGACCCTATCAAAGAGCGGACACTCTACTGCTGTGAGACCTGCAAACCAAAGATAATGATGACAAGTTATATGGAAAACAAAGACTTATATAAAACACCAGGAGAGATGTGATGAATGAAGAAAAAATGAATAGAGCCAGAGCCTTATACTATGCGATGTTTTCAAGGTGTTTTGTCTTTACTACAGATAACAAAAGATATTTTGAACTGATCTCTTTGATAGATATTTTGAAAGAAAACCCTCTAGACAAAGCCTCTGCTCAAGCATTTGAAGATATAAGAAAGGTAATCAAATCTGACTCTAATGTGGCATTTATGCAAGAGTTTGATGCTATCTTCCACTCACCAGAGACACAAACTCTCAGGACGACTGCTTCTTATTATGATGAAGATATAGAGAGTGGCAAAAAGCGAGTAGAGATGCAAAACTTTTTGGCAAAAACAAAGATACGAAGAGATGAGAATGCTTATTCTGATTATGAAGATCATATAGGGTTTATCTTCTCTGTGATGGCTGAACTGTGTGAGCTTATTGCCAATGGTGAAGTGCAATATAAAAATACAGCTCACTGTATTTTCGAGCAGATACTCAATGAATTTGTAGATAGATTTTCTAAAGAGCTTTATGAGCATGAGAGTGCAGATATATTTAAAAATATTGTAGTTGTCTTAAAATCATTTATAGAGTTTGAGAGAGTTTACTTGGAAGTACAGACACCTATTTATGACCAAACTTCTGTAGCTTCTCAAGCAAAATCTGAAGAGTTATCAGAAGAAGAGATTGCAAGAAGAGCAAGAAATAAGCTCTTAAGACAAAAAGGTCCAAAAGAGGATCCAAATGTTGGCTGTGAAATCAATATCGCGTATGATGTAGAGGATGATATATAATCTACTCATAATTGGTGGGATGCTCCCACCTTACATTATGAGGTTGTAGCAAGGTAAATTCATTTAGCTTGCTACAGTCTCATTTAATTATGGACTAATCACAAACAAAAGGAGACAACGATGCAAGAGAGTAGAAGAAACTTTTTTAAGAAAAGTGCATTGGTTGTTGGTGCTGCTGCTGTCGGTACCACGGCGTTAGCTGCTAATAAAGAAGAAGCTATAGCAGCTGATTCACACGGAGTTGTTGTTGGGAATTCTAATAAAAAAGAAATTCTATACAAAAAGAGCCAAGCTTGGGAAGATTTTTATAAACAAGCTTTATAGTAAATAAGGAGAGAGTATGTTAGCTAAAACTTATGAAACGCTAAAAGCTCAAATCGGCAGAAGGTCATTTATGAAAATGGCTGCTGTCGCTACAGCTACAGGCGTTACCAGTGCATTTGCTAGTAATGATGGTGTAACAAGAGTTGCCACAGAAGAGGAAGTCAAAAATCCTTTTCCAGGTTCTACTAATGTTAAAACTATCTGTACAGCGTGTTCTGTAGGATGTGGTATTATCGCAGAAGTACAAAACGGCGTTTGGGTACGACAAGAGGTTGCACAAGACCACCCTATATCTTTAGGTGGACACTGTTGTAAAGGTGCGGATATGATTGATATGGTTAGGTCTGAAGTGAGACTTAAACATCCAATGGTAAAAGAAGCTGGAAAATGGAAAAGATTATCTTGGGATGATGCATTAGACAGAATCGCAAATAAACTTAAAGATTCTCATGAAAAAGCAGGACCTGATTCAGCAATGTTTTTAGGATCTGCAAAAATGAGTACAGAACAGGCATATTATTTTAGAAAATTTGCCGCAATGTATGGAACGAATAATATAGATCACCAAGCTAGAATTTGACATAGTGCAACAGTCGCCGGTGTGGCGAATACATGGGGTTATGGCGCTATGACCAATTCACTTGGAGATATCCAAAATGCAAAAGCAATTATAATTTTTGGAGCAAATCCTGCGGTAAATCACCCAGTTGGGTTTGGACATTTTCTAAAAGCTAAAGAGAGAAACAATGCAAAAATAATTGTTATCGATCCAGTATTTACAAAAACTGCTGCAAAAGCAGACCATTATTGTCAAGTAAGACCAGGTACAGATATACCATTTATGTATGGAATGCTACACCTCATCTTCAAAAATGGCTGGCATGATGAAAAATTCATCAGCGATAGAGTATATGGTATGGAAGATGTAATGGAAGAAGCTAAAAAGTGGAATCCTAAAAAAGTTGAAGATGTGACTGGTGTACCAGCCGAGAAACTTATCCAAATTACAAGACTCTATGCCAGAGCTAATCCAGGTACTCTTATTTGGGCTATGGGTTTAACACAGCATACAAATGGAAGCTCTAATACTAGACTTGCTCCTATTTTACAACTTGCTCTTGGAAACATGGGTGTTGAGGGTGGTGGTACAAATATTCTTAGAGGTCACGATAATGTCCAAGGTGCTACAGATATGTGTTGTTTATCACACACTCTTCCTGGTTACTATGGATTAAGTGCTGGTTCTTGGAAATATTTTGCAAAATCTTGGGGTGTTGACTATGAGTGGTTAGCCAAAAAAAGATTTAAAAATGAAGAGTGGATGGGCAAAAAAGGCTTTACACTTTCACGATGGTGGGCAGGTGTATTAGATGGTAAAGACGGTAATGATCAAATTCATAACGCTGGAACTAATCTAAAAAATCTTTTTGTAATGGGTAATGGTATTACTTCAATTGCACAACAGGCTAAGGTAAAAGAGGGTCTTGATAACCTAGATATGATTGTACTTTGTGATCCTTTTGTTAATGAAGCAGCAATTTTAACTGATAAGCAAGATGATGTATTTATTTTACCAGCAGCAACACAGTTTGAGACATCAGGGTCTGTTACAGCAACCAATAGATCAGTTCAATGGAGATCAAAAGTTGTAGAGCCAATGTATGAGGCCAAAACTGACCATGATATTATGTTTGCATTAGCAAAAAGACTCGGTTTTTATGATGAGTATACAACTGGTATGAAGATTAGAGAGAACAAAAAAGAGTTTGTATGGCCAGAAGATGCTACTGATGAAATTGCACGAATCATTAAAACCATTGGTTTGACTGGTTGGACTGCAAAAAGAATCAAAAAGCATACAGAAAATTGGCATATGTTTGATCAAATCTCTGGACGCGGATATGGCGAAATGAAGGGTGAATATTATGGTTTACCTTGGCCAGTATGGACAGAAACACATGGTGGTAGTCCACTCCTCTACAACATCAACAGAAGTGTTGCAGAGGGTGGTATGGGCTTTAGAAATAGATTTGGACTAGAACATGATGGTCAAGATTTACTTGCAGGTGTAGGAAGTGCTCCTAAAGATTCTGCAAATAAAGATGGGTATCCTGAGATTACAGCTATCAATATTGAAGAAGTTCTTGGCATTACACTCACAGATGATGAGAAGAGTAGAATTGGTAAAAACTGGAAAGTTGATACTTCTAATATTATTGCTGAGAAATGTATGGAACAAGGTATGGCACCGTATGGAAATGCTAAAGCAAGA
>JADGDQ010000019.1 GCA_016744805.1 Sulfurovaceae bacterium | reverse complement strand
GTTCCAGAAGATGGCTTTAGTGGAGATACTACATTTAACTATACTATTAGTGATGGTAATGGTGGTACTGACACGGCTACTGTAACGGTGAATGTACCTGAAGTAGAAGAGAGTGTAGATACACCAGTAGAAGTAGTTATCCTAGAAGAGTCATTTGAAAATCTACGAGATAGTAATGGTTGGAATGTAGAACGAGGTGATGTTACAGGTGACCATGGCGTAGTATGGGATACACATGAAAATGGTGTAGAGATACAAAAAGGTATAGTAGCAGAGTCATCAGATGGTGCAGCTCATGCAGAGTTAGATTCTCACGGTGGTACTACTACTAATGTGACAATGACTACAACTGTAGAGTTAACGGATAGTCAAAACTATACTATGAGCTTTGATGTCCAAGCTAGAAGTGGTGCTGAAGATAGTTCAGGTATGAAAATCACTTTTGATGGTCAAGAGCTTGAAGTTGATTCTGATGAAGATGGTAACCTTACTATAGGTGGTAATGAAAATATATCTTTTGTGACAGAGTCTGTAGATAATGGTTGGACAAGAGTTGTTGCTCAATACAATACAATGATTGCTACAACAGCAGTCTTGGCAATTGAGGGTACAGGAGCAGATGATACTTTGGGTATGTTACTTGATAATATTCGTATAGTAGCTCCTGAAGTAGATGTAGATACTCCATCAAAAGTACTTGTAAGTTCTCAAGAAGAGGTCGTAACAGTCTCTGAAGAGGGCTTAGATACAGGTATTGTAGATAGTGAAGGTAATAACGATACAACCAATAGTATCTTTAATCAAGGTCAATTTATGTTGACGGATGCTGCTGCTATGGTAAGCCTTAAAGAGCCAGAAGATGAATTTACATCAGGTGGTGAAAAAGTTGTATGGACGCTCTCTGATGATGGAAAAGAGCTTGTAGGTGCTACAAGTAAAGGGCAAGTTGTCAAAGTAGATATTGATGATGAAGGTAACTATACGACAGAACTTACAGGTGCTATTGACCATAGTGAAGCAGGAGTAGAAGATCAATTGGCTATGGCTATTGATGTAAGTGTAGCTGATGAGGCAGGAAATGAAACTATAGCTGCACTTAATGTAGTGGTAGAAGATGACTCATCTGTTACCTTTGATGGTGATAATACTTTAGAGCTTAGAGTAGACCCTATTACTACAAATGTAGCCTTTGTTATTGATGTCTCATCAAGTATGAGTGATGAGGATTTAGCGTTATCAAAAAGTGCTATTGATGCTGTTGTAGAGAGTTATGATGAATTAGGTGGAGTGAATGTAAATATTGTTCAGTTTTCTAATAATGAGTCTAATAATAGTGGTTGGATGAGTGCTGAAGAGTCTGTGGATGCAACACTTGCTGATGATAAATGGGGTACAGATATAGAACAAGGTCTTCAATCTTTAGTTGAAGAGTCGTACAATGGTGAAGAACCAGAGGCTGGTCAAAATATTGTCTATTACTTTGGTGATGGAAACACTTATGATGCCTTCCAAGATGACTTTGATGCCTATACAGGTGTAACTCGTGATGATGATGGAGATATTGTCGCTGTTGATAGTGATAATGATTGGACTAACTTTGTAACAGGTGGGACTATTGATAAACTCTTAACTTATAGTGTCAATACAAGTGAAGTTATGGATGATATTGCTCACTTAGCAGATAATGGCGAAGATGCTATATCGGCTGAAGCTGTAGCGATTGATGATATAGCTGACTTGGAGATGGCTCTTAAAGAGAGTGTCTCTATATCTCAAGATGGTGAACTTCTTGTTGATGAGAATGGTCAGAGTGTTGTATCATTTGGTGCAGATGGCGGACGCATTGCAAGTATTGAGATTGCAGGTCAAGTTGTAGAGTATGATGCAAATAACCTTGTACAAGTGATAGAGGGTGAGCATGGTACTTACACTGTTAACTTTGAAGATGGTTCTTATACATATAACACAATGAGTGGTGAGTATGAGGACTATACAGAGCAGATTCTTATTAATATAGATGATGGTGATGGTGACGGTGCAGAGTCTTTAGAGATGAGTATAGATATTACTTATGATGATGCTCTTAAAGCTGTTGAGGAAGAGGCTGAGACAGAAGAAGTTGAAGAGACAGAAGAAGAAGCTGAAACAGAAGAAGAAGCTGAAACAGAAGAAGAAGCTGAAACAGAAGAAGAAGCTGAAACTGAAGAGGAAGCTGAAACAGAAGAAGAAGCTGAAACAGAAGAAGAAGCTGAAACAGAAGAGGAAGCTGAAACAGAAGAAGAAGCTGAAACAGAAGAAGAAGCTGAAACAGAAGAAGAAGTTGAAACAGAAGAAGAAGTTGAAACAGAAGAAGAAGCTGAAACTGAAGAAGAGATTCAAGAATTAAACTTCCCTGACTTTGATGATACTTCATCAACAAGAGAAGTAACAAATAATGATGATGATGCTAATCCACTTGATGGTGCAGTAGAAGAGAATGATTCTGTTGAAGAGATCTTACCAGAAGTAGAAAATAGTGCTGATGAGAGTAATGATGTTCAAGATGAGGTGGCTACTGCAGAGAGTCCTTCGGATACATCTTATGATCATTCTCCTGATATTACAGTTCCTATGACTGTGGAGGATCCTGCAACAACAGGAATATAAGATATACATTTCATCTCTTTAAATTTTTATAAAGAGGTGAGAAAGAAGGCGTGTTAGGTATCTCATATTTTGGGATACCTTTTGAATATAGTTTTTTTTATACTATTTTTTATAGATAGTATAGATAAGATTATTTTAGGAGAAGTTATGAGTAGTGGATGGGGATGTCAACACCTTACAAAAGAGGGTGATGAGAAAGAGTGGTGTAGGCTATTAAGTCACAAGTGTGACCCTGGATGTAAAGGGTGTGTACTTTTTGGAGCAGGGCTTTTTTCGGTAGAAAATACTCCATCAAATAAAGCTTTTGAAAGAAAAGCAAAAAATCGTAGTGATAACCCTTTGGATAAGTAGCCTACTCACACGCTACTTGTACAATCTGTTCGCTTGCATCATCAATTCTCATAGCCGTGAGTTCTCCACCCCATACACATCCTGTATCTAGTGAACATACTTTATTATTATTATAAAACCCTAGTGTCGACCAGTGACCAAAGAGTATTTTAAGGTCTATATCTTTTCTTGTAGGGTTTTTAAACCAAGGTTTAAGATGCTGTTTATCCAATGCCAAAGAGCTAGGAGAGCCTTTTTGTTTGAAATCAAATATTCCGTTATTATCACAAAAACGCATTCTAATAAACGAGGCTAGAGCATATCTTTGAGTATCTATTTTGCTTGCTTTAGGGTTATATTGAGAGATATTTTTGGCAAACATCTCTTTGAGCCACGCTTTAGAGTTCTCTCCTTGCATAGATTTTTCTAACTCTTTAGAGGCATCTATTGCCATCTTTAGAGTATATGCAGGAGAGATACCAGCATGTGCCATACAGTACCCTAGTTTTTGGTCAATATGAAGAAATTTTCCCTGACGAAGCCACTCTATAAGCTCTTTGCTATTAGAGGCTTTGAGTATAGGGTCTATAGTAGGGTTACTTTTTTTTATACCATAATATGCACCAATAAGAGCTATATCATGGTTCCCTAAAACTATATCTACAGAGTCTTTGATTGAATAAAGATAAGAGAGAGTCTCTAATGACCCCTCACCACGGTTTACCAAATCACCAGCAATCCATAATCTATCTTCTTTAGGATTAAAATCTATTTTTTTTAAAAGAGTTTTGAGTGCTTGATAGCACCCTTGTATATCACCTATTACCCATACCATACTCTACTTGCTCTTTTTCTTTCTAAAAAGATGATACTGTTCGTTTGTAAGTAGCTGTTCTATATATGCATCATCAGCTTTTTTAATATTTTTCCATATACCTGATGGAAGTCGTATCTCTAGTTTTTTCTTCTCTCTTAGTTTGATAATCTTTTTTGGGGCTAGGACTTTTTCTACAGGAGAAAAGTCTTCGTTACACAAATCAACATCTTCACGATAATACATAGTTTGTTTTTTGAAATTACCCCAGCTTGGTATCCCATCTTCTGTATATGGAACTTCATAACCATTATTAAATTCTATCATTAATGTGTAATAGCTATTAGGAAAAACATCAATGATTTTCCCTTTTCCAAAGATAAGACCATAGACTTTGTCACCTTTTTTTGCGTTTGAGAAATATGCCATAGTTTCCGCTCCTTATTATTTTATCAAATTATATCCTAAATTACTATTCAGTTCCTTTCGATAGAATAACAAAAATATTACATAGATGTTATTATTATAAGGAATACATAAAATGATTAGTACAGTAAATTTAATACAGCGATATGGAAAGAGGGTACTCTTTGATAAAATAAATATAACGCTTGATAGAGGAAAGAGATATGGATTGATTGGTGCAAATGGTGCTGGTAAATCGACTCTTATGAAAATTCTAGCAGGAGAAATAGAACAGTCTGATGGTGAAGTACAGATACAACCTGGATTTAAATTGGGTATGTTGAGTCAAAACCAGTATGCGTTTGAGGAGTTTACACTTCGTGATGCTGTTTTGTATGGAAATAAAAAACTATTTGATGCCCAAAAAGAGAAAGAGAAACTCTATATGGAGGGTGACTTTGAGGATGATGCAGTAAATAATCGTCTAGCTGAACTAGAGATGATTTGTGCCGATGAAGACCCTACTTATGAGAGTGATGTCAAAATAGAAAAACTTCTTGAATCATTAGGATTTAAAGCATCTGAACATGATGAGTTGATGAGTTCTATTACAGGAGGCGATAAGTTTAAGATTCTTTTAGCCCAAGTACTCTTTTTGAAGCCTGATATTTTACTACTAGATGAGCCTACAAACAACCTTGATATTGAAACTATTGGTTGGCTAGAGAATGAACTCAAAAGACATGAAGGTGTGCTTTTGGTAATTTCGCATGATAGACACTTTATCAATGGGGTTGTAACGCATATTTTGGATTTGGACTTTTCTGATATTAGAGAATTTACAGGAAACTATGATGATTGGTATATCGCTGCTAATCTTGTGGCAAAACAGGCAGAAGCAGACCGAGGCAAGGCGGTTAAAGAAAAAGATGAGTTAGAAAAGTTTATTGCACGATTTTCTGCAAATGCATCCAAAGCCAAGCAAGCAACAAGTCGTCAAAAAAGATTAGATAAACTAGATGTAGCAGATATTAAGCTCTCTAGCAGAAGAGACCCCTCTATTATGTTCCGTCCTCATAGAGATATAGGAAATGAAGTTCTTGAAATAGTAAATTTAGCCAAAAGCTATGATGATACAGAGGTATTTAAAGATATATCTTTAAAAATTGAAAAAGGTGATAAAGTAGCTCTTATTGGATCTAACGGTATAGGAAAAACAACACTCCTAGAGATACTTATGGAAAATATCACCCAAGAGAGTGGTACTTATAAATGGGGGCAAACTATTACTACAAGTTATTTCCCTCAAAATGCTACAGATGTAGTAGTAGGGGATAATAAACTTTATGATTGGCTTCAAGGGCATGACCCTAAGTGGCATATTGATGAGTTGCGTAAAGTTTTGGGGAGAATGCTCTTTTCTGGTGAAGATCAAGAGAAAAAGGTAGAAGAGTGTTCAGGTGGTGAGAAACATCGTATAATGCTCTCTAAGATGATGATGGATTCTGCAAATTTCTTGGTACTCGATGAGCCAAACAACCACCTAGACCTTGAAGCAATTGTAGCACTTGGTGAGGCTCTGCATAGTTATGATGGTGGTGTTATCTGTGTAAGCCATGACCGTGAGCTTATTGATGCTTTTGCAAACCGTATTATTAAGATAAATGAAGATGGTACACTTATAGATTTTGAGGGTGATTATGAAGCATATATAGAGGAGTATGGGCATTAAGCCCGTTACTCTTTATATTTTCCGAAAGACCAAAAACTCTTTATCTGGTACATCAAGATAGAGCGTTACTTTATCTTGGGCTATAAGTTGCATATTTGGTAATAATTTTACTATCTCTTGGACTTTGTGGTAATACTGTTTGATGCTCTCTTTAGATTTTTTATAGCAAGAGCCATCTTTTTCAAAAAGAGTAAAATCAGAGTTATAAATATCAGCGTCAAAATCGCTCTCTATGGCAAGAAATCTCTCATTATCATCAATACTCAATGAACCCACAGCTACCTCTTCAAATCCAAAGAGTGTATTTATATCGCACAAAAAGTATCCTTGTGGAGTAAGAGAGTTTTCAATACAGACCAAAAAGCTTTGGAGTGATGGCTTGTCAAGATAGTTAAGCATATCAAAGACCGCAGTAATTACATCAAATGACTCCTCTACACTACATAAATCTTGCACTCTTGTATCAAGATTATAGTTTTTACTTTGTTCTATCATTTGTGGGCTTAGGTCTATACCTCGTAGGAGTTGAGGAGCAAAAGCTTTATCTACTTGATACAAAAAATCACCACTCCCACACCCTACATCTAAGAGAGAGTCAAACTCTATACTCCCTAGAGTCAAGAAGTAATGAGCATAGAGTTTAGGTGAAGCCTCTTTGACACCCAAGAGGTCTTCTATTTTGGCATAGAGGTCAAGAGCAGTACTCCTAGGCACGACTTTGTACTACTTGGTCTATTTTTTCATACAAAGAGAGAATCTCCTCTTTTTTGGAGTAATAGCTATTTTTGTTGGCAATAAGATGAGCAGATGAGTCCATAATATCTTCTGCTACCTTTAGACCATTTTCACGCATAGTACTTCCTGTCTCTACAATATCCACAATAGCATCAGCAAGTCCAACAAGAGGAGCTAGTTCTATAGAGCCATAGAGCTTAATCACCTCTACACCTACAGCTTTTTGTGAAAAATAGTCTTTGGTAATATTAACCATTTTGGTAGCTATTTTGATATTTGGCTTATTCCAGTCGAGTTCATCTTCGTTTTTGATACCAATAGATACTTTACATTTGCCTAGTTGCATATCCAAAAGCTTAATAATATCAAGCTCTTTTTCTGTAATCACATCTAGACCCACCACACCAATATCAGCAGCTCCATGCTCTACATAAGTGGGTACATCTTGGTTTCGTACATTGAGGAATCTAAACTCTCCAATATCCAAAATAAGTTTACGACTCTCAAACTTAAACTCCCCACCAAATATTTCAGTAAATATCTCTAGGGTTTCTTCGGCTATTCTACCTTTTGGTAGGGCAATAGTTAACATAATCTCTTTCCTTTTAACAATGGACGCGATTATACCATAGCTTATCCAATCTTTTGTTATAATTGCAAAAATAATAATATATAACAAGGAATCAGATGTTATCTGAGTATTTACAACTTATAGAGAAGTTTCCTTCAAGTAAACTAGATAAAACAGAAAAATATTTATTAATAGAGAGTGCTATGCTCCAAGAGATAGTAACCTATATTAAAAATGAGCTTGAGTATCCTCTACTTTTAGATATTACTGCTATTGATAATCTTTATCTTTCTCATCCCTCACAGAGTAGATTTGAACTCCGATATTTATTTCGTAGTAAAGAGTTTGAAAACACTTTGACTCTTGGAGTTATACTTACAGATTTAGCACTAGGAGTTGAGACGCTTAGTAGTCTTTATTCAGTAGCTGATTGGTTAGAACGAGAGGTATTTGATCAGTATGGTATAAAATTCAGAGGGCATAAAACGCTTAAAAGAATTTTAAACCATAATGAGTTTATAGGGCATCCACTGCGGAAAGATTATGAAATTACCAAAGGACAACTCTGTACTACAACGCAAGATATGCTCGATGAGATGACCCCACTACTCAAAGAGAGAGAGTTAGATATGGATAGAGATGACCTTATGATACTTAATCTAGGTCCCTCACACCCTGCTAGCCATGGGACTATTCGTACACTTGTAGCACTTGATGGAGAGAAGATTGTAGCAGGAGCTAGTGAGATAGGGTATCTACACCGAGGCTTTGAAAAAAGTTGTGAGAACCACCCCTATAATCAAATTATCCCCTATACAGATAGGCTCAACTACTGCTCTGCACTTATGAATAATATAGCTTTTGCCAAAACAGTAGAAGACATGATGGAGATTACTCTGCCTGATAGAGGGATTTTTATCCGTGTTATACTAGGCGAACTCTCACGCATTATAGACCATCTTGTCTGTTTGGCTGCGGGACTTTTGGATATGGGTGGACAGACAAATTACTGGTATCTTTTTAATCCACGAAATGATGCCTATGATTTTTTGAGTAAACTCACAGGGGCTAGGCTTACTAATAGTTATATGCGTATTGGTGGGATGACTCATGACCTTTATGATGGGTGGGAGAGTGATTTAGAATCAGTTTTATCAAAGGTACAAAAGGGGCTTGATGACTCTTTGTTGATGATAGAACACAATAGAATTTTTCAAGATAGGTTACAAAATATCTCACCAGTCTCTGCACAAGAGGCTCTAAGCTATGGATTTACAGGACCTAATCTTCGTGCAAGTGGTGTGGCGTATGATGTTCGTTCGGCTAATCCATACTACTATTATGACCATTTTGAGTATGATATGGTGGTTGGGTCTATGGGTGATACTTATGATAGAATGATGGTACGATTTGAAGAGATAGTCCAAAGTATGAAAATTATTCGTCAAGCGACCAAAGGGATACCAAGTGGTGCTATTAGAGTAAGTGACCCTCGTATCTCTTTGCCACCCAAAGATGAGGTCTATGGAACTATTGAGGGGATGATGAATCAATTTAAACTCGTTTATGAAGGGGTGCAAGTCCCTAAAGGGGAGTTTTATGGAGGGTATGAGGCTGCTAATGGAGAGTTAGGGTTTTATATAGTAAGTGATGGTAGTGGTACACCCTACAAGGTCAAAGTAAGAGCCCCAAGCTATGCACATATGGCATCGTATCCTAAGATTATAGAAAATTATCAAGTAGGAGATGCTATTTTGACTCTAGGTAGCCTAAATATTATAGCAGGAGAGATGGATAGATGAGTTTTAGCTTTGATGAGACAAATATAACCAAGATAGAGCAGTTACAAAAGAGATACCCAAGTCCAAAAGCATTAACACTTCCGCTTTTATGGATGGTACAAGAACAAGAAGGATTTATCTCTTTGGAAGCTATGGAAGAGATAAGTAAGTATACTACACGACCAGCCATGGAGATATATAAAACAGCTACATTTTATACTATGTTTAACCTTGCCCCAGTAGGAGAGCATCATATTCAGCTTTGTAAAACACTCTCGTGTGCGTTGTGTGGCAAAGAGGATATTTTGGCTTATATCAAAAAAACTCTTGATATAGAAGTAGGGCAGACTACAAAAGATGGCAAGTTTACACTTACACAGGTAGAGTGTTTGGGTTCTTGTGGTACAGCTCCTATGATGCAGATAAACCAAACAAACTATGAGAGCTTAACCATAGAGAGAGTAGAGAAGATATTAGAGGAGTTACAATGAGTGATACCACACTACAAGAGACACGCATAGTCAGTCAAAAATTTAGAATCCCCAATAGTCATACTCTCGCTACTGCACTCGAACATGGAGCCTATAGCACACTGCGTACAGCTCTTTTTAGACCAGCGAGTGATATTACAACTGCTGTCCAAGAGAGTGGTCTAAGAGGAAAGGGTGGAGGAGGAGCTTTGGCAGGTGAGAAGTGGCTTTTGATGCCTACAGATGATAGTAGACCCTCATATCTTGTAGTTAACTGTGATGAGTCAGAACCAGGGACATTTAAAGACCGTCAAATTATTAGTAAAGACCCACATCTACTTATAGAGGGTATGATACTCACTTCGTATGCTATTGGTGCAAATGAGGCGTATATTTATATTCGTGGAGAGTATCAAGGGTTTGAGAAGATACTACAAGATGCTATTGATGAGGCGTATAGCTCTGGATTTTTGGGAAAAGGTCTTGCTAATACAGATTTTGATTTGGATATAACTATCCACAGAGGAGCAGGGGCGTATATATGTGGTGAAAAGTCAGCTCTTTTAGAATCATTAGAGGGTAAAAGAGGACATCCAAGACTTAAACCCAAAAATAAAGAGCCAGAGTGGTATTTTGGTAATCCTACACTTGTAAATAATGTAGAGACCATCGCTACAGTTCCATATATTGTCCAAAATGGAGCGTTAGCCTATAGTAAATATGGAACTTCGCAGAGTGCAGGGACACTGCTGTTTGCTATGAGTGGACATATCAAAAATGCAGGTGTCTATGAGGTGGCTTTTGGGACACCAATGCTAGAGTATATTAACCATTTTGGTGGTGGTATACGAGGAGACAAAAAACTCAAAGCTGTTATCCCTGGAGGCTCATCTACTCCTGTGCTTACTGCTGATGAGGTTGCTAACGCTACACTAGATTATGAGACACTCCGCTCTTTGGGTTCATCGCTTGGTACTGGTGGTATGATTGTGATGGATGAAGATACCAATATGGTAGAGGCTCTTAAAAACCTCTTGGAGTTTTATCACCATGAGTCTTGTGGTCAATGTACACCATGTAGAGAAGGTACAGGTTGGAGTGATAAAATTGTTGCCAAGATTTTACGCAAAGAGGCGACAAGCCAAGATATAGATAAGTTATTAGGTATTGCAGATATTATGAATGGCAAAACAATTTGCGTATTTGCTCCTGCTGTATCAGGAGTTATTAGCTCTTTTATCTCTAAGTTTCGAGAAGAATTTGAGATAGACTCTACGCCAAAAATTCACAATAAAATGGAAATAAAATGAGAAGATTAAAAAAATGGATATATTTTGCTATAGCCTTAGTGGTACTCTACTATGTATTTGTTGAAAATATATTAATAACACTTTCAGTTATTGCTTTAGGATACGCAGGATTAAGAGTTTATGGAATGTATGCCAGACACAAGCTTATCAAGACAGCTAGTTCTAAAGAGACATTTAGTACAAGCGAACTAGGGCTTTTTATTGCACTTGTTGCCAAAGTTGCCAAAGCAGATGGCAGAGTAGATGAGTTAGAAGCACAACTTATTGGTATGATGTTTGATGATATTTCTAGAATTTTCCCAGATAAAGAGAAGACAAGAGATATTTTAAAAGAGATTTTCAATGAAGCAAAAGAGCGTAGTGATGACACCAAAGAGATAGCCCAAACTCTCAATGGAGTTCTTGGCTATAGTCAGTTTAAACGAAAGCAATATATAGAGTTTTTAATTCAACTAGCTTTTGTAGACAATGGAATTAGCTCTGATGAGGACAAAGTATTACGCATTATTATCGAGGCACTTAATATTACATCTGTTGAGTATGATGCTATGGTAAGTCGTTTTGAGTCAATGATGCAAAATGGGCAACAGACTATGAGTACCGAAGAAGCGTATGCAGTTTTAGGTGTAAATAGCGAAGATGATATGAATAGTATTAAAAAGGTTTATAGAAAACAGGTACGAAAATATCACCCAGACCTTATAGAGTCACAAGACAAAGATGCAGCGTATATAGAAGAGTCTACAGCAAAAATGCAAGAGCTAAATCAAGCGTATGATATTATCAAAGAGGCAAAGAGAGGCGTATAGCTCTCTTTGTTAGACTAAAAGGTAGGCAAACTCATCTACCCACTTGCCCCAGTTAGAGGCATTTTCTATATCTATAGTATTATACTGCATATCTTTAACAAGCATTACAGCATACTCAGGAGGTAGTTGCAAAGAAAAATCCAAAACACTCTCTATATAGGCAGAAGTTTGATTCTCTTTGAGCAAGTTTACTAATCCAATACTTAGTGCTACCATAATCTTAGGATTATCATAACTCTCCAAAGTTGTAATACTCCCATCCAAAATAGCATTCAAATTAGGCAACTCTTGCATTATATCTTTGAAGCTCATATACCCAATACCTGCTTCTCTTCCTACTGCTCCTGATATACTATCTAAAAGAAGAGTATCAGAGATATTGCTTTTGATAATAGTATCTACAAACTCCCAAGAGCGAGGGGTAGCAAAGCTTTTTTCGTTGCTTTTAGAGTCAAAAGTAAAAAGCATAGATTTATCATACGCTAAAAAGGCAATAATAGAAGAGTCTATATTTTTGGTATATGCCCACTTTTTCCAATCTTCAAAATCTACCTCCATCTCAAAATGGACAAATCTATTGGCAAGTGGTGGAGGCATTTTGTAGATAACACCTCTATCATTTTCTCTATTTCCAGCAGCAATAATACTCCAGCCATCAGGTAGCCTATACTCTCCTACAGACCTATCCAAGATAAGCTGATATGCAGAGGCTTGTACCGCAGGTGGAGCAGTATTTATCTCGTCCAAAAAGAGTATTCCCTCAGAAGTATCCTCCTCTTTTGGTAAAAAACTAGGCTTTGCCCAGACTCCTTCACGGCTAGAAGCATCAAAAAATGGTATCCCTTTGAGGTCTGTAGGGTCCAAAAGCGAAAGCCTAAGGTCTATAAATTTTAAATTTTTCTCTTTTGCAATATCTTTTACAATAGAGGACTTTCCTATCCCAGGGGCTCCCCATATAAATAGAGGCAATCTCTGAATAATCAACTCTTTGGCAACCCTACTAATATTACTCGCTTTCATACTCTCTCCATCAATCTAATATTGCAATATACTAGCATAAAACTATTAATAAAGTTTGCTAGTCTAATTAGATATACTTATTTAAGAGAGATAATATATGCTATAATCCATAAGCAAAGGGGGAAAGTCGTGCTAAAATACATACTAGTCGCAGTCATTACTTCTGTTATGATACTCTTTGTCGTTAGAGATGATACATTCTCTGGTGAACCTCTAAAACTTGGTCTTAGCATACCTCAAAGTGGTATTATGAAGGCAGTTGGCAGTGCTGTCTTTAGTGGTGCGAATGCATACTTTTTGTACGCAAACCAAAATAATTTACTAGGTACTACAAAGATAGAGCTTATCGTATATGATGATAAATATGAACCTGAGCTTACTTTGGAAAATGTAAAAAAACTAATAGCTAAAAATGTTTTTGCTTTTTTTGGACTAGTTGGAACACCAACAGTAAATAAAGTCTTGCCCATTATCAAAAGTGAAAAAATACCACTTATCGCTTCCTTTACAGGGGCATCTTTTTTGCGAGTCAAAGGAAGTAATACCATCATAAACTTTAGAAGTTCTTACAAAGAAGAGATAGATTCTGCAGTAGAATACCTAAGAAACAAAAAAGATGTTTCTAGATTTGCTGTTTTTTATCAAAATGATGCTTATGGGGAAGAGGGCTTTGTCTCACTGCTCTATTCACTTAATGAGAGGGGATTGAAACTCTCAGGCGAAGGAACATACAAACGAAACACTCTCTCCATTAGGCATGCCTTTCACGAAATCAAGAGTGCTAAACCAGAAGCAGTTTTGATGATAGGAGCATACAAAGCAAATGCTCTATTTATCAAAACAGCAAAAAAAGATCCTGTTTTTAAAAATACATTTTTTTGTAACATCTCTTTTGGAGATGCTGATGAGATGATAAAAGAGTTAAATTACAATACTGATAATTTATTTTTTTCTCAGGTCATGCCAAATTATAAGAAGAGTTCAAAACCTGTGATTTTAGAGTATAAAAAGCTGATGAAAAAGCACTTTCCCAAGCAACCCCTAGGGTTCATATCTCTAGAAGCATTTTTAGCTGCCAAATCAGTTGTAAAAGCATTAAAAAGTATAGATGGAGCTATTACAAGGCAAAAATTTCTCAAAGAGCTTACGCACCTACCCAAAAATATTTTAGATGGTGTTCCTATAGAATACAAAAATACTCAATTGCACAATAGAGTCTATCTCTTTGCATATAAAGACTCTCATTTTATAGAAGTCTCTCATTAGAAGTCTAATATGAACATTAAAAATATACTCTCATACATATATAAGATACCTTTTACCTATAAAACATTTTTCTTGCTTTTTATAATTATAGGGGGAATGATATTAATCATAATTTTATCGCAAATATCTATCTATACTGTAAAACATGATTTTGATATATTGTTTGAAAAGAGGATTAAACCTATTAGTAAACTAGAAGCTATAAAAGATGTATATATAGTAAATATACATGACACACTCTATGATGTTCAGCAAAAGAATATCACATTGGAGCAATCTTATGATGTGCTAGATTTAGGCGGACAGCTGATTAAAAAAAACTGGAGTAACTATTTGGAAATTACTTTTTCACAAAAGTATCAAATATCTTGGGTTACTAAAATAATAAAGAAGTTCTTTATTATTGGTAATCAAGATAAAAATAAGATTTTGCAAAATAGTATTATTTCAAATATAAGTGACAAAAATATAAAGATAGAAGAGCTAGTTGATGAAATTATTTTAGAGTTGTCAAATGAAAACTATAAGAGAGTATCTGCTCTAATACATAATGTAAGTTTTGAGATAAATACAATCTCTATATATATTACAAATTTAAGTAATTATGATTTGAATATGGCAATAATAGAGAGGAGAGAGACCCAAAAGGTATTTGATATACTCTCTATGATTTTAAATATATCTATAGTATGGGTATTTCTGTTCTCTATTATACTCTCTATAGTAATTGTTTTGCATTTTAAAAAGCTTCACTTTAGTTTGGAAGAAGCTGTTAACGAAAAGACCAAAGAGCTACTAGCTCTCAATGAATCTTTAGAAAAGAGAATCAAAAAAGAAGTAGGAAACTCACGAAAAAAAGATTTGATAATGTTTCAGCAGGCTAGACTTGCTAGTTTGGGTGAGATGATTGCAAATATAGCCCATCAATGGAGACAACCCTTAGGCTCACTTATGATGATTGTTCAAGGGATTGAGACCAAGATGGAGCTAGGTAAACTGACTCCTCAGATTGTAGAAGAGAAAGTAAATGATGCTATTTTACTTGGAGAAAATATGTCTAATACTCTGGAGGATTTTCAGAATTTTTTTAAACCAACAAAAGATAAAGAGATATTTTCGCTCAAAGATTGTATACAGCACTCTTTTGAACTATCAAAATATCTATTAGATAAAGAGAAGATTGATTTTCATCTCAAAATACTCCATGATGTAGAAATGTATGGCTTTTACAATGAACTCTCTCATGTATTTTTGAATATCATCTCTAACTCTAAAGATGCTCTTGTCTTAAAAGAACACAAAAAACTTATAGAGGTTACGGTTAAAAAGTCAAAAAATAAAATTAGAATAAACATAATCGATAATGGTGGAGGCATAGATAAAGATATACTCCCTCATGTCTTTGAGCCATATTATACTACCAAGTATAAAAGTGCAGGCACTGGCATAGGTCTCTATATGTCAAAGCAGATTATAGAAAAACATATGCGAGGCACAATTGATTGTAAGAATACTTATTATAAGATAGCAAATCAAGACTTTGAGAACTGCACTCTTTTTACAATTACAATACCATTTGATAAAGGTGAACACAAAGATGACTAGAAACTTGAATATACTCAATGAGTTTAATGTACTTTACTTAGAAGATGATGATTCTCTATTGAAGCAAACAAGAGATATGCTGGATGATTTTTTAAAAAATGTATACGCTGTAAAAACTTCTGAGGAAGCTATGCAAGTGATTAAAGAGAAAAAAGTTGATGTTATTATCTCTGATATTTTATTAGAAAATGAAAATGGAATAGACTTTTTACGAGAGCTGAAAGAGGATAAAAATATAGATATACCAGCTATTTTAACTACGGCTCATACAGATACAAAGTATCTATTAGATGCTATTAAACTCAAAGTAGAGAACTACATAGTAAAGCCCATCAATCTCAAAGAGCTACTCAATACGCTTCATGATATACTCCTTCCACTCATCCAAGAGAGAGAGATACAAAAAAACTCAAATATCATTAGAACAGTATCTGCGGTGACTGATTCAAAACAGGTAGAGGTTGTAAAGTACATCCTTGATAATCTCAATGAAAAAAATGAATTGATCTCATCTTATGGTGACATCATGCAAAAAGTCTCTATTTCCAAACCAACCCTTATAAAACTTTTTAAAATCCTATCCGAGAAAGAGATTCTAGTCAAGGTCTCACACAAAACTTATAGCTTCAATGAAAAATCATTAGAGATTATTTAGTAAAAAATATTTGACTAAAAATAACTATTGTGATAGAATGTAGAAAAAAAGGAGTTAGGCATGTTTGTACAACTAAATGAAAGAGTTCATTTGAACTTTAGCAAAATTACGAGAACAAAGATAGACCATGTAGAAGATGGTATAAGAGTAAGATTTTATGAAGGTCAAGATCAGGTCGCTAAATCTCAAAGATTTGACAAAGTTAAAGATGCTCAAAAGTGGTTAGATAAACTATTTAAGCAACTTAATAAATAAACAATCACTCTCTCTAAGAGAGTGTATTTACTCTCTTCCCTTATTTTAGGATAGTTTGGACTTAAATAGTCTAACCTAGAACATGATTTTTAAGTGATGCAGTATAAAAAGTGGCTTTAAATACGAGCCTCTCTCCCACTTTTCCCTCTACAGCCACTTCCCCTTTGAACCCATCACTATCTATTAGATGTCCCTCAAAGATGACTCTATCTCCTAGTTTCACAGGAGCTAAAAATTTACATTCACTCTTTGCCAATACTACATTAGGATGATTAATAGTCGCCATAGCCGTAAAATCTCCAGCCCCAAATATAAACCCTCCATGCACCAGCTCATAGGCATCAGCAATCATTTCTTTACTTGTTATAAGCTCTACTTTCGCATAGTTCTCTTTGAGTTCTACAATCTCTCCATTTAGAGATCTGTTTATCTTTAGATGTGTTTTTAGTTGCATTGTTTTTCTCCTTGTATGATTTTAGACTAAATCTCCTATAGACACTTCTCAATATCTTTATCAAAACTAATGATTTCAAATCCTTAAAATCAATATTTTTGTCGCTATAGATATTGAGTGCTTCAAAGGTGACTAATTTATTTTCTGTATAGAGATGATTATATAAGAGTATTTTCTTCAAAGCTGTAGATATATCTGATTTTTCATATTTATAAATTCTTTTGAGGAGATATACTACTTCTGCCAAGATGAAATCCATCAACAAAGCCTCTTTTTCTCCACTCTCAATCTGCTCAAATATCTCATAACTTCTCTTGTAGTGTTCTTTATCATCTCTAGTCAAAAATCGTATCAATACATTGGCATCAAACAAAACTTTACTTGCTATACTTCTCTCTCTCTTGTTTTGGCAAAATTGGATTACAAAAATATACGACGATTAATACGATAACTTTTTGGATATCTCAATATCTTTTTTCAGTAAAGCATTGACTATACTGTTCAGTGAAAACTCTTCAGAATTATCCTTAAGTTTGGAGAAAAAAAACTCTTTGATATCCTTATCCAAGTAGATAGGAATATCCAACTGCTCCATAGGACGATAAAATTTACCTTGTTCTGCATTGCTAAAGTCATACTCTTCTCTCATAGCGGACACCTTTTTTGATATATTTTTTTCTCTTTTTGAGTTACTTTTCTAGCACTTATTACTCGCACCATCTCAATACCGTCTTGATTCCTAAAGGTATGCACGACTGTTAAAATAACTTCATTGCGTGATTTACCAATCAAAATATATCTATCTTCATCCTCTGAGTGATCAGGATCATACATACTCAATGAAAAAGGATCACCAAATACATAAGAAGCTTGTTCAAAAGAAATACCATGTTTTTTGATATTGCGTTTCTCTTTTTTTATATCCCACTCAAATTTCATCGACTTCAACTCTTATTTTGAAAATATTTACCTATTCTATCTGATAGAAGAACTTTTGTCAACATAGAGAGCGAAAGCTCACGCTATCACTCCACCCCCATCAACTCCTCTTTTAGCCTCTCTCACTATCAAATCATTGACATACCAGTACCTCAAGAGACTTGATAACTTGAGGATATAGCTTATTATCTTTGATAGTTGAAGCTAATAAATCATCTCTGAGCTGTGTATCATCTATACTTTGTATTTGTTCAATGATATAGGCTTTATAGCTTGGTAATTCACTATGAATAATACTCCATACAGCATCCGAATCAATACCAAAGTAGTGGTGAATGATTTTATTACGAAAATCTACTACAATATGGTATCTATTATCAATCAAACCATTTTTGATAGCAATATTTGTCGCTTCACCAATGATTTCAAACTCTCGGATAATACTATCCCAACTGACAAAATCATGCAAAAGATCATTGGCATCAGTAAATTTTGAGGATACTATCTCTATTTTAGAGATGGCTATAAAAATATCAAACAAAAATAGCTCATAAACTCGACTAGACATAGATCAAATCCTTGGAGACTTGCTCTTTGATGTAACTTTTCATTGACTCCAAGAAGCCTACATCTATTTTACTATGAAAATGTTCTTTGAGATAATTTTCAAACTCTATGAGTTTAAAATAGTTTTTATCTCTCATCTCTACTACCAAATCAATATCACTCTCACTAGTGTGTTCATCTTTAGCCACACTTCCAAAGAGACCTATTTTAGTGATAGAAAATCTATTTTCAAACTCTTGTTTGTGTTGTGATAAAAAAGATAAAACCTCTTGTTGTGTCATGATGTCTCCCTCTAGTAAAGTATTATAACAACATTCGGCGGAATACCCAAATAACTTGACCAACATAATAATATTGTTTTATTTTGTGCATTTGCACAAAAAATTAAGTATCTCTCTGATATACTGACTTATTCAGATACAAAAGGAGCAACCATGGCGACTAAAAATAGTACAATAGAGAAATCAATAAATCTATTTATGGCTCATGAGAGTATTGGGAATGCTGACTATAAACGCTTATCTTTACTTTTGGGTGAGATTGATAGAGAGGGGATTGTAGCTAGAGATAGGGCTGTAGTACTTACACAAGAGAAGAGTAAAACTCCTGAGCGAAGTTATATTAATTTTGTAAGTAGGGTCAACAGTGGTATAAAGGTATTATTAGATGAGATAGAAGATGATTATGAACAGTTTGTTTTTGAAAATTTAAGCCTTTCTCATATCTCAAAGGCTGGTGTTGAGTATTTGCAAATATTGGCAAAAGTTCCTCAAGAGCTTAGTAGTACCGTGATGCCAAATCTCACTTATGATACAGATATGTTTATAGACTCTTCTGGAGTATCTAATCAAGAGATTTTGATATTTATCTCTTATGCTTCGGGTGATTTGTATCACAAAAATATTTTTGTAGAGAGACTAGAGAAACAGTTGAAGAAAAACAAAATATCTTTTAATCTAAAGATATGGGAGATGAAAGAGATTCCTATCGGTGTGGATTTTGATCAAAATATCAGAGACAATCTAGCAGAGTGTGATTATGGATTTACACTACTCTCTGATAACTTCATTCAGAGTCAATATATAATGGATATAGAGTTGCCTATACTGTTGGAGAGTGATAAGATCTTCCCTATAGGATTGGTAGGTTCTATGAGTTCTATAGTCTCACAAGTAGATAATATCAAAAAGAGGAAACAGAAATCAAATGCCAAAGAGCTACTTAATAGAAATATATTTATGCTCAAAAATAGAGTAGGACATGGTGATTTTTTTTCAACTTGTGCAGAAAAATCAGACCAAAAGCTTTTTGTAGATGAATTACTCAATAGTTTATCACATCGTAAAAGCTTTGATACTCCCAAAAAAAAACTTTTTTGTAATCATACCGTACCTGACAAGAGAGGCATCTATGAAGAGGAAGAGTTTTTTGATCAACATAGAGGAAAACTCTCTGAGATTTATTCAGCAGTAGAAAAGTGCAACGAAAAAGAGAGTAAAAAAGAAGTAGGAGTAATAGTAAAGATACAAGAAGATATGAGAGAGTGGCTATGGAATAGCAAAAAATATCCTCAATCCCTCTATGCACTTTTGGGTGATTTTGGTATGGGCAAGACCTTTAATCTACGAATGTTTACTATGACTTTATGGCAAAAATATCAACAAAACAAAGAGAGTATTATACCTTTTTATATAGATTTAAGAGATGTAGATAGCTTCATCCACGAGGATAATAGAAAAAGAGTTCCCTACATAGAAGAGATGATTGCAGAGATACTTAGACAGAGTAACAATAGTGACTATAATACTAAGGAGATAATAGCACTTCATAAAAAAGGTGCATTACTCTTGTTAATAGATGGTTTGGATGAGAAGTTAGTCCACTATGATAAAGAGCAACAAGATAAATTTCTAAAAGAGCTTATGATGGCTATCTCTCCTCAACATAGTAATATCAGTAAAACCATACTCTCTTGTCGTAATCACTACTTTGAGACAGCGATAAAACAAAATAACTTTTTACTAGGTAAAGGACGAGTAGGCACAAAAAGCTCTCACTATGTAGCACTAGATATTTTGCCCTTGGATAGAGATGAGGTAAAAGCATTTTTATCTAAAAGACTCTCTAAATCTGAGACGGATAGAGTGCTTCTTTATATTTCTAATGATGAATATTTAGGTTCTATCGCTTCAAGACCCTTTATGCTCTCCAAGATATTGGAGCTACTACCTTATCTTTTGGAAGTAAAAGAGAGTGGAAAGGTGCTAAATATTGCTTCATTTTATGATGCACTTGTAACTGATACTTTTGCTAGAGATGAAGATAAAAATAAAATAGATGCCTATGACAAAGTGTATATTCTTAAAAAATTGGCATACTATATGTACATAGAAAGTATGCAAAGTATCTCAATAAATGAACTAAATAAATGGTTTCTCGCTCTTATTAGAGAAGATGAATACTTAGCAGAGTATAGAGATGAACAAAAAGAGATACTCAAACAAGACCTCAGAAACTCCACTCTATTAGTACGTTTTGGAGAAGATGACTTTGGTTTCTCTCACTCTTCTATTTATGAGTATTTTTTGAGTCAATATGCTTTGGAACATTGGAAAGAAATAGCAGGAGCTAAAGAGCTTTCCACACTTAGTCGACAGTTTTTATTAGATATGGCTGTTAATCTCAAAGAAAATGACAAAAAGAAGCTTTTACCAAAGCTTGTAGATTGTTTGAATATATCTATATCTAATGAGAAATATTGGGTCAAGCTCTCTTTGGATTTACTCTCTTTTTTAAATTTAAGGATAGTACATTTGAAGATAGAGTATATTAATTTAGAGCATTATCACTTTAAAAATTTAAACATAGAGCATTGTACTATTAAAAATAGCTCTTGTAATCATAGTCATTTTATTAATTGTACTATTAAAGAATTTATTATAGAAGATACAGATTTCTATGAGTGTTATTTTGAAGATACAGATGTTAGAAGTATAGATAAGAAAACATGTAATTGGAAGAATATTACTTTATTAAATTCAGAATTAGATTTAAATTTTCCTATAAAACATGATTATACAAAAGTAATTAAAGATAGATTATGGTTCTTAAAAAGTTCTTTATATCGTTCACTCATATCTGTAAATTCTGTGAGTTTTAGTCCTGATGGACTTAGTGTAATTTCAAGTTCTATGGATAACACCTTAAAGTTATGGAGTCTCAAAGGAGAGTGTTTAGCTACTTTTAATGGGCATAGTAATTCTGTAACTTCTGTGAGTTTTAGTCCTGATGGACTTTTTGTGATTTCAGGTTCAAATGATAGAACACTAAAACTATGGAATTTACAAGGTGAGTGCTTGGCTACTTTTGAAGGACATAGTCACTGGATAAGCTCAGTAAGCTTTAGCCCTGATGGACTTAGTGTAATTTCAGGCTCAGGTGATAATAGTCTGAGACTATGGAATCTTAACGGAGAATGTTTGGCTACTTTTAAGGGACATAAGGAATCTGTAACTTCACTAAGCTTTAGCCCTGATGGACTTAGTGTAATTTCAGGCTCAGGTGATAATAGTCTGAGACTATGGAATCTTAATGGAGGATGTTTGACTATCTTTAAGGGGCATGATTATTGGGTAAACTCTGTAAGTTTTAGTCCTGATGGATTTAGTGTAATTTCAAGTTCTATGGATAAAACCTTAAAGTTATGGGATTTTAAAGGAGAGTGTTTAGCTACCTTGAATGGGAATAGTAATCCTGTAAGATCTGTAAACTTCAGCCCTGATGGATTTAGCTTGATTTTAGGATCAAATGATAAAACCTTAAAGCTATGGAATCTTAAAGGTGAGTGTTTGAGTATTTTTAAGGGACATAGTGATTATGTAAACTCTGTAAGTTTTAGCCCTGATGGGAAAACTGTGCTTTCAGGTTCAAGTGATGGAACAACGCGACTATGGGATATAGAGACAAAAAAAGAGATAGCTGTATATGTACATAAAGATAGAGAGTGGTACAGCCTAGACTTCCAAAATCAAACAGCCAAAGGTACACCTATGTCTTGGAAGCTTAGTACACTTACAGATAAAAATGGAGAAACTTTTACCATTGATAAGCTTAAAGGATTTGAGGTCCGAAGATATAATGAATAAGTGCAACTCGTAAAATTTTTGAATAATTCTGAGTAACTATTTTCCTCAATTAGAAATAAGGGGGAACTCACTCCACCCCCACCAACTCCTCTTCCACATATATCCCCAACTCTTTAGCCTCTCTCACTATCAGGTCATTTACCTTGTATTTGGACTCCACTATCACATCGGCGAGTTTGCTTTTGATTCGCAATTCTAGTGGGCGTTTACCGGGGTATTTTTCTACTAGGCAGAAGAGTTCTTCGGCTATCTTGGCATCTGGCATAAGGTTGAGGGCTAGGATGAGAGGGGGTTGTATTGGTTCTGGGGTGTGTTTCTCCTCTTTTTTTACTTTGACCTTCTCTTTTTTGGCATCTTTGAGGGATTCTATCTTTAGGATATTCATACGCGTAAAGTCGCCATCTTTGGTTATCTTGACTTTGAAGGCTATAGGTTTGTTTATATCAAAATCCTCCTCTAGCTCTTTAAGACGGTTTTCAAAGAGCATCAGCTCTATATTTCCATGCAGATCCATAATATTGGCTATACCAAACTTATTGCCTTTTTTGGATATCTTCTCTGTAATCTCCTCTATGCGTCCTATAAAGAGAGCTTGTGAACCATCGGCTAAGTCATCTATCTCTGAACTCAGTGTATATTTTATCTCATCGAGGGTTTCGCGGTATTTATCCAGAGGGTGTCCTGATACATAAAAACCTAAAGACTCCTTCTCAAAATCTAGTATCTGCATCGGCTCAAACTCATCCCTATTATCTAGTTCTAGTTTGACTGTTGTCATCTCTGCTTCATCGCCAAAGAGCGAGCCTATAGCCATCTTCTTGGCTTGGTCGGCTTTTTGAGAGGCTTCCATAATCTCTTCGAGTTGTGAGAGCATGGTGTGACGGCTATATGGAAAGCAGTCTAAAGCACCTGATTTGATAAGGGACTCTATGACGCGTTTGTTGACCTTGGAGGAGTCGATGCGTGAGACAAAATCACTCATATCCACAAACTCCCCCTCTTGACGGGCTTTAAGGATAGATTTGATAGCTACATCACCAGAGCCTTTGATAGCACCCATTCCAAACATAATAACATCTTCGCCATCTATAGTATTGGCAGAAAATACCAAATCAGAGTGGTTGACATCAGGTGGAAGAAGTTTGATGCCCATGCGTTTGAGCTCATCTACATACTTGACCACTTTGTCTGTGTTGTTTTTCTCTAGGGTAAGGATAGCTGCCATAAAGTCTTGTGGGTAGTAGTGCTTCAAAAATGAGGTGTAAAATGTCACCATCGCATAGGCTGCGGAGTGTGATTTGTTGAATCCATATCCAGCAAACTTGACAATCAAATCAAAGAGTTCTTCAGCCTTGATACGGTCAAAGCCTTTGGCAGATGCTCCATCGGCAAACTCCCCTTTGAGCTTGTCCATCTCCTCTTTAATCTTCTTACCCATCGCTCTACGCACAAGGTCAGCACCACCAAGACTAAAGCCACCAATGGTCTGCACTATCTGCATAACTTGCTCTTGATAGACGATGACCCCATAAGTAGGCTTGAGTATCGGCTCTAGCTCAGGAAAGGCGTAAGTAATCTCTGCTCTCCCGTGCTTCCGCTCTACAAAGTCATCGAGCATCCCTGACTCCATAGGTCCTGGTCTATAGAGTGCAAGCATCGCGATGACATCCTCAAAACCATTTGGTTTAAGCTTTTTGGCGAGGTCTTGCATACCAGCAGACTCTATCTGAAAGAGTCCAAGTGTATCACCTGTAGATATATACTCATAAACCCCCTTGTCATTAATATCCTCTTTGACAAAGTCGATGCGTTTGCCTGTGCGTTTGGCTACGAGTTTGTTTGCCTCTTCTATCACCGTAAGGGTTTTAAGACCAAGAAAGTCAAATTTGATAAGGTCGACATCCTCTACATACTTCCCACTATACTGTGTTGCTAGGGTATCGAGTCCTGTAGGCTTAAAGAGTGGGGTCTTTTGCCAAAGAGGTTCATTAGATATAACGACTCCTGCGGCATGTGTTCCTGCGTTGCGGTTGAGTCCCTCTAGGGCTAGGGCATACTCCCATGTTCTCTTGGCTTGGGGGTCTTTTTCGAGGAGTTCGGCTATCTTGGGTTCTTTCTCATAGGAGTTTTTAAGGTCAATTCCAAGTTCATCAGGGATAAGCTTTGCCATAGCATCGGCTTTGGAGTAGGGCATATCAAGCACCCTAGCTACATCACGAATAACCCCCTTGGCAAGGAGTTTACCAAAAGTGATAATCTGAGCCACATTATTGCGTCCATACTTCTCTACCACATAATCAAGTATCTCTTGACGACGAGCCTGACAAAAATCCATATCAATATCTGGCATAGATACCCGTTCAGGATTAAGAAACCGCTCAAAGAGTAGACCATACGGAATAGGGTCTATATCTGTAATCTCCAAAGAGTATGCCACGAGGGATCCTGCTGCAGATCCGCGCCCAGGTCCCACAGGAATGCTCATCTTTTTGGCTGCATCCACAAACTCCCAAACGATAAGCATATATCCAGGGAACTTCATATTATTGATAATATCTATCTCTATTTGGAGTCTCTCTTTATACTCTTGGTGTTTCTCTTGCGGTACCAAGAGGAGTCGTTGTTCTAAACCTAGTCTTGATTGGGCAATAAAAAGCTCTTTGTCATTGGCAAGAGAGTACTCAACATTAGGTTCAGGAAGCTCTAGTCCAATCTCTTCTGCCTTTTCTCTAGCGAACTTGAAGTTAGGCGGTGTAGGGTTGCCTAGCTTTATCTCTAGGTTACATTTGTCTGCTATCTCTTGGGTATTCTCTAGTGCTTCAGGGATGTCTGCAAAGAGCTTCGCCATCTGCTCAGGAGACTTGACATAGAACTCATGGACAGAGTGTCGCAGACGATTGGGGTCATCATAGAGTTTGTTCATCGCAATACACATAAAAGCCTCGTGAGCATCGGCATCTTTTTGGACGGTGTAGTGGGTGTCGTTGGTCGCTATAATCTTGATGCCTGTCTCTTGGGAGATTTGGATAATCTGCTTATCTATACGGTGCTGATCACCAATGCCGTGACGCATCATCTCTAGGTAAAAGTCTTCGCCAAATATATCTTGATACTCTCTAGCTACCTTAAGTGCCTCATCATACCCCTTTGCCCCAAATTTTTTGTTTCGTTCTGAGAGGTTGAGTTGCCAGTTGACCTCCCCTTGCAAACAAGCAGACGAGCAGATAATCCCCTCTGAATTTTCACGCAAGAGCTGTTTATTAATCCGTGGATAGTAGTAGAAGCCATCTATATAGGCTCGTGAACTAAGATACATCAAGTTTTTATACCCTACTTCATTCTTGGCATAAAGACAAAGGTGAAACCGCTGACGCACACTCTTATCCCCTAGGTCTTCTTGGTTATGCAGATAACACTCCATCCCTATAATAGGTTTAATGCCCTCTTTTTTCATAGTATTATAGAAATCAATAGTCCCAAACATATTGCCATGGTCAGTCATAGCCACCGAGTCCATCCCCATCTCTTTAATCTTCGTAGCAAGGGCTTTTATCTTGTTGGCTCCATCGAGCAGAGAGTACTCTGTATGGAGGTGGAGGTGCGTAAACTTAGGTGTTGCAGATGAGTCGGACATAGTCGAGCCTTTATTGTATATTGTATACTCTTTGATATATCGGAATATAGCAGAGTTTTGGTAAAGAGGAAATGAAACGAGAGAGGGGTGAATGGGTTTTATTTTGGTTTAATGTTTTTGTTGTAAAATTATGGAAAGGGTACACAGAAGTTTAGAGAGCGGTCACTCTCTAAACCTTGTGAGACAATTAGTCTTTGTCTGTGTTCTTTTGCTTCTTACACTCTTTATAGTCAAGCCACATAATCGCAACTCTCATACTTCCAAGCATCAAAAACAGTACTGAAAATATAATTTCCATATTGTGTACCCTTTCAACTGAGATAACCCTGCCTATGCTAAGAACATCGTAGCCTCAAGCCCACCCACTCAAAAGAAAAGAAGAACACTACCCCATTACCTAAAGGGTACGAGGAGATTATATCTTGTTTTAGTTGAATGCTTGGGTAGCTTTAGGACTGACAATATAGTGCTGTAATTTTCGTTTGATTAGGGGACATTGGTTTTGTGAACAGAGTGAATGAAACCTGTGTTCCCATGAGGAGATGATACAGACCAGTTTGTACTTTATTGAGCGATGACAGAAGAGTGTTACTGTAATAAAAAGTGGAGATTGAACGGCAGGGGCGTGGCTTCAATGGAGAAAGAGGGAAGTTCTATAATGAAAATGCAAAGATAAATCTCCCTATTTATCTCGAACCTGAGATAAAGATCTTTAGTCAATCCCTCATCAGTAAACATTAGCATCAGCCAAGCCCTCTTCTTAATAGTTACTAAAAACTACAAAAGTGGAGCTTGAATGGCAGGGGTCAATAGCCAGAGCCAAACTTAATCAACTAGAGAGCCGTATGCGAGAAAATCACCCGTACGGTTCGGAGGAAGGAGAGATTTTTTCCTTACCCCTATTAAAGTGCGTAACATTCAGAATATTATAAACTTATACTGTGAAGTAAATATTTTTAGTTATAATAATACTAATTGAACAAAAGGATTAAAAAAATGCAAAAAGATTTTATGGATTCAATTAAAGCAAGATTGTATGACTTTAAATATACACCTTTTTTAAGTTCTTATATCTTTTCTTGGTTATATATTAATAGTAAATTACTTTTAATATTTTTTTCTATTAATTTAAAAGTTGAAGAAAAGATTGAAATGTTAGCATGGAGTGATGTTAGCTATATAACTCCTCTGTTAATAGCTTTAATATATGTAGCAGTTTTTCCTGCATTTACTTTGGGATTTTATTGGATAACTTTAAAATATAAAAAATGGATGAGCGAAATACAAGTAAATATCGAAAATGAAACACCGTTAGATCAAGATAAAGTTAATAAATTAAGAAATAAATATAGAGATATTGAAGTAGAACTAAATGAAACTTTTTCAGAGTTAGAGACGGCAAAAGCTAGATATAAAGATAAATTTAATAAGTTAGCTCAAAATTATATAGAAAAAGAAAATACGATTGAACAAATCAAAAAAGATGCTATTGATAAAGCTGTAGAACCTATTCAAAAAAAACTTGACAAAGTAACATTAGATTTAGAAAATACAATTGATGCAAAAGTTTTAATTGAAAAAGAAAAAGCTGAGGAGATTGAAAAATTGAAAGCTGAACTAGAGATTGCTATTGCAGAAAATGAAAAATATGTTTCATCAATATCTGATGTAGATATAGTCGAAGGTAACTTAATAAATGATAAATCAGAAAAGATTAAGAAGTTAATAGAAAAATTATCTAATGACCAAAAAAATATATTGAAAATATTTAATGATAATGATAGTTCTATACAGGTTGATACAATTAAAAGAATAGCTTTTGATACATATAAAATTAATAAACCAATGGTTGATTTAAGATTGAAAGAATTGGTTGATCAGAAAATATTGAAAAAAAATTCTCTTTGGTACTCACTTGAAGATAATGGATTAAAGATTATAGAGTTAATATTTAATTAAAAATATTGATAGAATAAGGTTTAGCAGATGCAACGATTTCAACATACGAGGCGTTGAATATGCACTTTTGTCCTCACAGAATCACCCTCAAAGTAACCCTACGATAAGATAAAAAATGTCACATAACCCAAGCTGTAAAGGCAGTAAAGCACTCACACCCCTGCCGTTCAATCTCTACTTTTGACAACTTCAAAAGAAAAGTTTAGACACTCTATATTCTTGATTGAATATTTTTATAGAAATTCTCTCTTTTTGCTACCATATAATAAAAGATAATTTTATCCTTATCTACCACTTCATAGGCTATTCTATACTCCACTCTATTTTCTCTAAAATGATATGAATATAGATGTGATAAATGACCTTTTAGTTTTTCATTTGATAAAGGATTGTCTAAAATGATATCCAAATGTTTGTTCTTAATATGCTGTACCACACTTTTATCAATCTTTTTCAAGTCAGATTTAACTTTTGGGTGGAACTCTTCTTTATAGAGCATCAAAGAGTTCATCTCGTGAAATTGTTTGGACTCTTTTTTGTTGGACTTCATCTACTCTGGATAATAACTCTTCTTCATCATAGTCTGACAACTCTTTAATTTTGGCTACATTTTCAGGGAGTAACTTTAAAAAATTTAAAATATTTTCTAAATAATCATCTTTTACTTCTAGCTGTATTGTTTTCATAACTTGATCCTTTTTGCTATACTATTATAGCAGAGTTTATTTGATGATAAAAGCTCCAATCCTCTACTCTTGTCTTGGCATCATACTCTATTGGATAGAGAGTGGTGTGATTTTGACAAGAACATAGAGTTGTAGGTTTGGCACTGCCAAATCAAGGCTTTGGTGTTTGGTACTAAACCTTTCTAATTTTACAAATCGTATCATTCCACGCTTGCATTCCTACTAGTGGGGCTGGGTTGATTGGGATGATGTGGTTTGGGTTGTAGCCGTTGCCTGCTCCGCCGTATTTTTTGTCCCACCAGATATTACCATCTAGCTCCAAATCATCCTCTTTGATAAATGCAGGGATATTGTCTTTTTTGCCATTTGTTCCTTTGGCAATCCTGCCACCAAAGTTCATACCTAGGGAATTACTGATAGCGATTACTTGTGGGTGGATACCCTCTGTAACATAGGCTTGGACTACCATAGTGCCTACAATCTCATCATTATTAGAAGCTCTAAAACCGCTTTTTGGTCTATAGCTTGTGATCTCCATCGCATCACCATTTTGGATATTGAGTTTTTTGGCTGTGGCGGTGTTAATCCATACTGGGTTGTCATGCACTATTTCGGTGAGGTATTTTTGTGGTGTTGTGCGTGCTTGTGTGTGTACATTCCACTTGAAGGTAGTGAGTACTAGCTCATCCTCTTTTATCTCTTTGAGTGATTTTGGCATCTCAAAGTGAGGCATTCCATCATCTTTTATCCCTAGGGATTTTGCAGTATTTTCTATAGTACTAGAGTATATTTCAAACTTTCTTGATGGAGTTTTAAGCCCTTTTCTTGCAATGCTATCTTTCATTATACCTATGGCTTTGTCTTTATCCTTTTTCTTTATATAGATAATATCATCTTTTACAAATGAACCTTCGAGCTGTTTTTTGCTCAGTATCTTATCGTAGGATTCATAGTTCTTCTCTTTATCCTCTACCCATACGCCATACTTTTTCATATACTCAAAGCCACTTAAGCCCTCTCTTTTGGGAAGCGTAGAAAATCGTAATTTGATAAACTCTTCGTAGGAGTCAAAAGCAAAGTATTGTGATACATCAGACCCAAGTCTTTGACCCACTTTTATGAGCGTATCTGCAAAGTTTTCACAATCATAGGGAGGCTCTACCGCTGGTTGTCGTAGTGCAAAGTAGGGGATAAGCTCGTAGGCGTTTCTCCCCTCTATAGTATAGCGTTCAAAGTAGGTAGCATCTGGGAGGATGATATCCGCATAGTGAGCCATCTCTGAGTAGACCACATCACTACAGGCGTGAAACGGCACGATAGACTCATCTTTGAGTACATCGACTGTCATAGTTGGACCCTCTGGCCAAGTCTGTGGAGCGGAGATAGTGTAGGACATGTAGACATCTATCTTCTGACCGCTATTTTTGAGCTTGTCAAAGGCTAGGTGACTTACACGCATCTTTTGCCATTTGTTAGAGAGTGGATAGAGTCGTGGGTCTTCTAAGTCTGTTGTAAACTTTGGTTTAGGTGGGATAGGGCTAGGCATAGGAAAAGACTTATGGCTTTTGCTCTTAGAGCCACCAAAGGCGTAGCCACCTTTTTTACCAATGCTTCCAACTAAGGCATTTAAGATAATAACTGATCTATCGTTATTAAGACCATTTTGGTGTGCTTGTGAACCTCTGTTGGTAAAAGCAGCACAGGCAGGAGCAACAGAAGCAAACTCTATAGCTACGCGTCTAATGTCCTCCTCGCTCAATCCACTGACTTCAGAGGCATATTTAGGTGTATATGGTTTTACAAATGCAATTATCTCATCCAAAGAGATATTGCACCATTCATCTATAAACTTTTTGTCATAGAGTTTTTTCTCAATGATTACATTTGCCATTGCCAAAGCTATAATACCCTCAGAAGATGGAAAAGGAGCAAACCACTCATCACTTCTCCCTGCTGTATTGGAGAGTCTAGTATCAAAGGTTACTAGCTTTAAGCCTTTTCGTTTACCCTCTACAAATCTTTTGAGAAGAGGCAATCCCCCTTGGTGTGTCTCAAAAAAGTTAGAACCAAAGTTGAGGAGATATTTACACTCACTTGCATCCAAAGTCTCCCAGCTTGTATCGCCTATGGTTGTGTAGTTTGCTGCTCTTTTATTGGAAGAGCATAAGCCTCTATGGTTGAGTATAACAGGTGAACCAATAGCATCCATAAAACGACCTGTTATATCGCCCATTTTGTTTCTACCTTGGTGAAATACTACTTGTTCAGGAGTTCCTGCATCGAGATTCTTTTTGATTTTTTGAGCGATAGTATCATAAGCCTCTTCCATTGTGATTCGCTTCCATAGTCCCTCGCCTCGTTTGCCTACTCTTTTGAGAGGATATACGATTCGCTCAGGATTATTCACCGCAGAGACTCCTCCATGAGCTTTGGCACAGAGTTTTCCTTGTGCATTTGGGTCATTTGGGTTGCCTGCTACTCCAAGTATCTCTCCATCTTTTACAAGCACATTCATACCACAAACACTAGAGCAGTTGAGGCATACACTAGGGATTTTTTCTATACCTTTGATATTTTTTGCAAGGGTATTAAGCGTCTGAAAGTTGCTTATGTTTTTTAGCTCATCTGCTTGTGCAGTTGGAATGAGAGATATAATATCTCCTAGTTGCAAGCTAGCTATAGATATGGCACCAGTTTTTATAAAGTCTCTTCTATTCATAATATTTTCTCCGCCCAAGTATTAATCTCATAGTTTAGAGGAGAGAAACTTTTCCCTGCTCTGAGCTTTTGCTTCATCAACTCATTTGCACCAATATGCAAAGTTCTTGGTGTATCATTTTTTGCATTTTTAAAGCCTTTTGCATTGGCTGGTATTGCATCATCAGAGTTTATAACCTTGATGGCATCAGCCACACAGGTCTCTACACAAGCTGGTTGCATACCCACTTCAAGTCTATGAGAACAGAGGTTACACTTTTCTGCATTATTTGAAAAAGGGTTTACATATATAGCCCCAATAGAACAGGCACTCACACAGTCACCACAGCCATCACACTTACTCTCATCTACCTCGACAATCCCATTGACCCTAGACAATGCCCCTTTTGTACAGGCACTTATACACTCAGCACTTTCACATTGGCGACACATAAGAGGAAGAAACTCTCTTTTGACCTTGGGGTATGTCCCTGTATCTAAGTACAAAGTCATAGTCCTAAAGTACCCAAGCGGAGCCCCAAACTCTTGCTTACATGCCACTTCACAGGCATGGCATCCGACACATTGCTCTGCATCTATAATCATTCTATAATCATTCATATCTCTTCCTTTTTTATTATTTTTATACTCTGCATGGTGAAATCTCCTTGTCCGCTTTTAGATACTCTCTTGTCTTTTTTGAAATTACATCAACAAAGATATTCAAAAATGCGGTAACCAAAAGAAGTAAAAACATCTTGTCTAATCTAAAGTCTTCTATCGCGGAGTCTATGTAAAAACCCAAAGTCGTAATACCAAGCACTCCAAGAATGGCACTCTCTCTCATAATGATTTCCCACCTATAAAACAAAAATGCCAAAAACTGTCCATAGACTCTTGGTAATACTTCATAAAAGTATCGTTCTCCTTTCCTTTTAGTTGTATTAATACCTAGCTTCATAGCATCTGTATCTGCTCCTATAAGGTGAGAAATGATAGAGCCGTTATGAAGCATCAAAGCTAAAACAGCAGGGAGCATTGATGGACCAAAGAGTTGCAAAAATATATACGCCAAAATATACTCAGGAGTAGAACGAAGAATGACCAAAAAGATATGTGCAGATATTCTTGTAGGTTTGTTTGCAAACTTAGCACTCACTAAAGGAAAGAGCATCAGAGTCAAAAGAGCTGTAAGCAACAAAGAGAGCTGTGTAAGCACTAGAGTATTTGTAGCTCCTATTAAAATCTCATTTGTAAATATAGTATCAAACCATGATAGGGTACTTTCTAATCCTAAGTCATTTTTGATAGGGTAGGGGATAATATCTTCTGTAAAAAATCTTTTGAGATTGGCGAGGTTAAAACCACTAAAATCATCCAAGTATAAAAAGGAAGCGACTACCAAAGGTATAAAAGTATATTTGTTAAACCAGAGTTTGATAGTTGCAATGAGGATATAAAACAAAATCAAAATAAGCCAAACCTCATGGTACAAGCCTTGCATAAAAGAAGATGATAAATAATATCCTAAAGTTGTAATACCTACAAACCCAAGTATAGCAGTAGAACGCAAAGCACACTCAAAACGGTATCTTGTGTAAGAGATGAGCTGAGGTAGTGCATCAGGAATTTTGGTATAAAGGAAGTATGATACTCTATCTCTACCTCTGAGCATATCTCCAAAGCTATCATGCTCTTGGAGTATCTCTGCATACACTTTTGCTAGAGTTGCAGAGTATGGGATAACTATTGCCAAAAGAGCCGTAAGTGTATTAAGACCAAATATCTGTAGAAATATCAAAGCCCAAAAGAGTTCATGGATAGCTCTTGTAAATGCCAAAGATATTCTTACTAAAAGTGAGCCAAAAAAGAGTGAAAGAATAGCCCCAAATATAATAGAAAAGAATATAGCCAAAACTGCTATAGTAATAGTGGTCAAAAAAGCCTCTAATAATAGAGAATAGTCGTGAAATTTCAAAGAAAAAATAGAGAGAAAGAAATCTTGACTCAAACTTGTAGCATCTATGGTTGTGATTTCTAAATCTGCAAAATAAAAAGATATTAACCCAATAGCAATAAATGCAAATGATACTCTAAAATTTTTACTCACAAACATAGTATAACTTCTGTATATCATCTTCGCTAAGCTCACTACACTTTTTATCTATGATTACTTGAGTGTTTTTCAAGCCTATAACTCTATCAAAATTTTGTGTTGCTAACTCTACATTGTGTATAGCACAGATTATAGTCTGAAAGCTCTCTTTTAAAATGCTAATAACTTTGGAGCTGAGGTACTCATCAAGAGCAGAGATAGGCTCATCGGCAAGCAGTATACTTTTATGAGTATAGATAGCTCTGCCTACAGCTACTCTCTGTTTTTGACCTCCTGAAAGAGTATGCACCTTTTCAAAGAGTTTCTGCTCCAACTCAAGTGTATTTATAATCTCTTTGATAGTAGCTAAATCATTTTGTGCAGGTTTTATAAGGTTGATAAGATTATGAATAGTTGAAAACTCATCAAGTTTTGCAATATAAACATTGTTATAGACAGATAAATTTTCAACCAAACCAAGCTCTTGAGGAATATACGCAGACTCCTCTTTTTTGGACTCATAAAGCTTTTTGAGGAGTGTTGACTTTCCGCTTCCACTTTTGCCCAAAAGAGCCACACTCTCACCTTTTTGTATATCAAGAGAGAGTGAGTGCAAAATGACTTGCTCATTGTATGATATAGACTCGTTTTTTAGTAAAAATGCCATAATAAACCTTAGTCAATCAATCCTGTTTCTCTTCCCACACTCAATATAGGATCAAAGTCTGAGTTTTTGGCTTCTATAAAACCGCTTCTATCAAATGACTCTAGGATCTCTTTATCTTTTAAATTGAGGAGTGTTGCTTTTAGTTTTGCTGTAAAACCCTCTCCATAAGTAGCATCTAAGTCTCCATGCACAGTAAACTGATAGTCAGGAAAAGTTGGTGTTTTCCAAATAATTTTTACTTTTGAACTGTCTATTTTCCCAGCCTTCAGAGCTGTATCCCATACTTTAAAGTTCACCGCACCTACTTGATACGCTCCACTCTGTACTAAGGCTATAGTTTTTGTATGATTTCCAGAGTATCCTACTTTTGAAAAGATTTTAGCAGGGGCTTTTTTGAGATGCTCACGGATAAAATACTCAGGCATAAGCCTCCCACTTGTAGAGCCTTTTGATCCAAACGAAAATGTTTTGTTTTGGATAGCTTGGGGAAACTCATCAGAATACTCTAAGCCTGTTTTGACATTAGCAATGATATATGAACGAAACTCTCTATCTTGAATACCCTGTGCTATAGCAATAGAGTTAGGAACTATTTGTCGAGCTTTCACTCCGCTAAAACCACCAAACCATGCAAGTTGCACTTGTTTATTCCGAAAGGCCGCTATAGAAGCAGAGTAGGATTTGATAGGGATAAACTTTGCATCTATATCTAACTCCGTAGAGAGATAAGTAGCTAGTTTAGAAAACCGCTCTTTAAGTTTTGTTTCATCTTGATCAGGGATAGCAGAAAAGTAAAATGGTTGCGAGAATAAACTTGTAGCCAAGAGAAGATAGATTAGTATTTTTTTCATAAGAACTCCAAAATATTTTGAAGCATTGTGTTAGAGTCATAAAATTAGCATGTCTTATTTATGTCAAGCCTAAACCTTAGGCAAATGCTCTTTATTAAGTATAATTATATAAGAGTATTTGTTAAATATTACTTAAATGGTAAAATATTTTTTACTATTTTTCTAAAGTCAAGCTAGAAATAAAAATAAAAATTATCATTATTTTAAGTTTATTTTAAGTAAGTATTATATATAATACCACTCCACAAACAAAGGACAGTTGGGTGAGTTGGCTGAAACCACACCCCTGCTAAGGGTGCGTATCCTAACGGGTACCGAGAGTTCGAATCTCTCACTGTCCGCCATTTACGGCACTTTGAGAGTTTATCTTTTAGCACTCTGCCAAAAGTCTGCCAATTTTTGATATATCTGGCTTTAATCTACCTGTATAATATTCCCTATT
>JADGDQ010000018.1 GCA_016744805.1 Sulfurovaceae bacterium | reverse complement strand
AGTCAAGCACAGATTTTGGTAAACTAATTCCAAAAGATGCCAAAGCCCTCTGAGCATCAGGAGCAATAAGCCCACCACAATTTTTGATATGATTACTTGCTTCTTTGTCTAAAGCTCGTTTATCTACTAATAAAACTCTATACTCTCCTCCAAGACTCCTAGCCAATGAAGCTCCAGCAGGTCCTGCCCCAATTATTGTTATGTCGTAATGTTGCATCTGTTTCTCCTTATTTGATAAATGAATATATCATCTACTATCGTTACTTCTAAAATCTATAAATTCGATTTTATTCTCAGAATATTTAGCTAATTTTTTGCAATAGCCTAGGTGGTAATTATTGAATTTATTACAATCTCTTTGATTCTTATGGAATATTTTGATTTTAATATCAGTTTGTTGAATATAGGGGAGTGCATCAATAGAGAGGTTAGAGATAAGGTTTTTGTCTAGCTTTTTTGGATTGTTTGCAAATTGTGCTATATTTTGTTTGGCTACTATGCCATCTATATTGAGTGATGCTACTGTAGTAAATGAGATTAACCCAAGAATAACTATAAGATTAAGCATATAATAAAATGGTCGTTTGATAAAAAGGTATATAATGCCTAAAAGTAGGAATACTAGTAATAAATAGTCAAACCATTCTACATAATATCTGAGTACTGTAGCACCTTTAATTGATTGGTAGAGATACATCTTTTGTAGTGAAGCGTATCCCATAACCATAGTTTGTAGCATAAGCCCACTCATCAAAATAGCTATGAGCTTTTCATTTTTATAGCGATAGATAATAATAAGAAAGATAAATATCACTATACTCATAACAGTAGCTAACTGAAAAAATCCTTCTCGTGCATAATAAGAGATGTTAATACCACTCTCTTTGATATAACTCTCTCCGCCAAAGATATAAGCTACCTGAAAGAGTAAAAAACTCATAAACAAAAAATTTAAAGAGGCTAAAAAAATACCAATAATCACAGGGTCAAAAGCTTGAGTATTGAGGTTTATTTTTCTATGAGTTGTATTAGAAATACTATAAGCAAAGAAAACTAAGAAAAAGAAAAGAACAAAAGGAACAGTAAATGAGTGATATGCTTTAAATGGATTATGAAATGAAAATAAGTTTTCTATAAAATTACTAAAGTTTGGATCTGATGCCATAAAAAGAGCCAAAAATAGCCCCATAACAGGAAGTGTAATTAAAAGAGCTAATACAATACGCATATAAAGAGCATTGTCAAAAAGCTCTTGTTGATATCTTTTTAGAGATAAAATAGGTTTAATAAGCATACTAACAATAGTAAAAATTTTCTCAGAAGAATTAATTTTTGGAATAAAAACTTGGAAAAGATACTCTATAGATTGCATACTTCCCAAATAAAGCATAGCGATTATCCCATAGATAATAAAAGGCAAAAAATCTCTTGCTAAATCATTGTTATAGTAAAAGACATCATAAATTAAAATAAGAACAAAAGGGATAATCCATTTAGTAAAGGGATTGGCTATCTCTTGTATGTAGATAAGATGGATGAGAGGTATGAGTAATAATATGTAGGAGATAATATCCCAACTAGCAATATATTCATAAGGTGCTAAATTTTTGATAATAGAGAGTATCAAACTAATAGTGATTACACTGATAATCCATAAGAGATTATTTAAGGGGTTTTTTGATGCTTTAGATTCATTCATTTTTTTACCTTTCTAGTAAATATTTAACAAAGTATAATAAAAATACTAATAAATGTCAAGTTTATTATATATTTTTAAATAAATTAGGGTTTTTTTTACTGTTTTGTTTAAAGAGGGGCTTTATGATATAATCTATGCAATTATCTATTTAAAGGATTCAAATGGTCTCAGGTTATAAAAAAATATTTGGTTTTATCTTTCTTGTTTTTAGTGTGGGGTCTGCTGTGCTTGCTCCTTTGAGACTGTTGTTTTAGGAGTGTATGATGAGTAGTGCTAAGCGATATAATCCAAAATCAACCGATGCTCGAATTATAAAAAAGGGTTTTTTACTCTATATATTTTTATTTCCTCTCTTTTTGAGTGTGATAATTGCCTTATTTGGTACGCACTATATGGCTTTTTTACTCAATAGTGTGGCATTTTTACTATTTTTAGGAGTAATAGTTCTCTCTAAGATAGGTTTTGCCCAAGAGATGGATTATAATAAAGCCAAACTAACAAAAGCACCTAAAATTCCATATAAACAACTTTCTGCATATTTACTTGGTATTAGTACTTTTTTTAGTGCATTTGTAGCAGGTAAGATGGGATTAATAGATTCATTATTTGTGGGTATTATTTCTATTTGTGGCTATTGGCTCTATTATGGATTTGATCCAAAAGTAGATAAAATTGATGACTTTGGAGATATATCTCCTGATATTGTTTTTGAAACTCTTCAAGAAGCACAAGATAAGATAAAAGATATTGAAAAAGATATTGAAACTATGAGTGATACACTTTTGCACAAAAAGATAACATTAGCCCTCAAAAGAGCTAATATTATATTAGATGCTATTATTGATGACCCAAAAGATATACGAAATGCTAGAAAATTTTTGGTTGTCTATATAGATGGTATTGCCAAGGTAACAAGCTCTTATAGTAATCTTAGACAAGAAGATATTTCACCAGAGACACGAGAGAAACTTCTTGGGCTTATGGATGATGTTGAAGTGAAGTTTGATAAAGAGTTACAAAGACTCAAAGCAAATGACCAGTTTGATTTGGATGTACATATTGATGTACTCAAAGAGCAGATAAAGGGGTAATAGATGTTAAAAATAGTAATTATAATATTTACATGGCTTTTGATGCTTATGGGATGTAGTGCTAAAAAGGCTAGTGAAAAACATGTTTGGCATACTATCAAAGATGAACAAAGTTTTCCTAAATCTAATATAGACACACTTAAATATCCTATTTTACTTGTTGGTGATAATCAATTTAATAATATCTATACTGACCCCGCAATATTAAGAAACTTTTATGCAGATAAGCTGACTAAAGTAGCTATTCGACCACCACAATTAGATATTTTTTCTAAAGAGTTACTTGATTTAACACTCCAACAGCATAAAAGCAAAGAGAAATTAGTTATTCATTTGGGAGATGCTTTAAATATTGCATGTTTAAATGAGTGGAATAGATTTGAAAACTCTTTACACTCTTCTGTAGATAAAAATAAGTTTGTTATGGCTCCAGGTAATCATGATTTTTATTGGTATGGTGTATCCGCAGGGCAGGGAAGCAAACCCAAAGAGCGGTGGGCAACAGCCTGTGACAATACTTATCCTATCCCAAATGATGAGGGAAATGAGAGTAAACGATTTACAAAAGGGAAGTTTATTAATCGTTACTTAGCCTATATCCCTATCTACTATCCTCCAAATACTACAGGAGAGTATAGAACAGATAATAAAGATGCTTTTGTACAACGGATATTTGTCCAGCGATTTGCTACAGAACATGATGAATATAGTTCTTTTTTGATTCAAGAGATAAATATACCTTCTAAACATAGACAAAAAAGCCTAAAAGGTATAGTAATTGACACAGCTAACTACGAGAAAAGACCGCTTAATGTATTAGGCTATCTTCAAATAAATGGCTATCGTAATCCTGGTAATATAGCAGGTATTACAAAAGATCAACAACTTATTATTGAAAAATGGAGTGAAGAACATCGAAAGAAAAAAGAAAAATTTATGATATTTGGGCATCATCCTCTTGAAGAGTTTGAGAGTGAAGAAAAAAAGTGGATTACCAATATCATAGATAAAAATCCTTATGCTATAGGATATATCTCTGCACATACACATTCAGGATATATTGTAAATGCAAAGGTAATAGAAGTAAATGTTGGCTCTATTACAGATTATCCAAATGAAGTAAGAAATTTACATGCAAATACTTCTAAACTCTCTTCAACACTCTATCCTATAAGAGTTAATACACTCAAAGAGAGTAAATGGTGTAGCGAACGCTATAATTATACGCATGCACCTAATGATAGTTATACTTCTTACAAGCAAGCACAAAGAGGTCTTTATACTGCACATTATACACATGAAGCAACCTTAAATGTAGGAATTACTACCTATCTACGGCTCTTTAATGATATAAATGCTAATCAGTACTTTGCTGAAGATGAGACTAAGACAAAACAGTATAATAGATTAATAGCCAAAGCGACTCAGCAGAGAGTTCGCGACTGTTTTGCTTCTATTGGATCTTCTGAGACACCTAATATAGTGCTTTATAATAAAGATAATAATATTAATTTTGCAAAAAGTGTGCGGTGTCGTAGTGATAAACTAGAGATACTCAAAAAGCTTCAAGAACTTAATGATAATTTAAAAGCTAGTTCACCTGTCTATGCCAAAGATTTACAGCTTTATGGAAGTTGTCAATCTCTACACGCAAGTCGAGCGGAGTGGATAGGAAACTTAGAGAGAAAGTTCCAGAGTCAATAGGGTTTAAATAAAATTTTCGCTAAAATCTTCTTATATTAAATGAAAGAAGGTTGCGTATGATATTTACCTCACCACTACAAGCAGATGCTATTAAGATTATGCTTTTAGGCTCTGGAGAGCTTGGAAAAGAAGTTGCTATAGAGGCACAAAGATTGGGTATAGAAGTTATTGCTGTAGATAGATATGCTAATGCTCCTGCACATCTTGTGGCAAACAAGGCTTGTGTAGTAGATATGCAAGACCGTCAAGCTCTTTTGGAACTTATCCGTAAAGAAAATCCCACATATATTTTGCCAGAAGTAGAAGCTCTTAGTATAGAAGCTCTTTTTGATGCGGAGGCAGAAGGCTTTCATGTAATTCCAAATGCTGAGGCAGTTAATAAAACTATGAACCGTAAAAATATTCGTGTTTTTGCCTCTGAAGAGTTGGGATTAAAAACAAGTAATTATGAGTTTGTTACCACACTAGAAGCATTAGAAGCGTCCGCACAAAAAATTGGTTTTCCTTGTGTAATTAAGCCAGTGATGAGTAGTTCTGGTCATGGACAAAGTATTGCAAGAAGTGCTGAAGATATTGCATCTTCTTGGGAGATTGCCAAAGAGGCTAGGGGAGATGCGAGTGAGCTTATTGTAGAAGAGTTTGTTGCTTTTGATTATGAGATTACACTTTTGAGTGTACGCAATGAGACAGGTACAACATTTTGTGAACCTATAGGGCATATCCAAAAAGATGGAGATTATATTCTTTCGTGGCAACCTATGCCTATGAGTGCTATTGCATTGAAAAGAGCTCAAGATATAGCCAAAGCTGTTACTGATGGTTTGGGTGGTCGTGGTATATTTGGTGTTGAGTTTTTTGTTAAAGATGATGAAGTCTACTTTTCAGAACTCTCTCCTCGTCCACATGATACAGGAATGGTGACACTCATTACCCAAAGTCAAAGTGAATTTGCTCTGCATATAAGAGCTATTCTTGGGTTACCTCTTGATTATATCTTTTATGGATCAGGAGCAAGTGGAGCGTATAAAGCCAAAAATCATAACGATAGTCCAATACTTGATATACCAAATGGTGCATTTACTAAAGATAGTTTTGTAAGAGTCTTTGGGAAACCAGAGTCGCATATTGGTCGTCGTATGGCAGTCTCATTAGTTTTAGATGAGGTTGAAGAGGCAAAAAGAAGAGCATTAGAAATAGTAGAAGGGATAAGTGACAAATAATGAAAATATATTATTATGCATTCAGTGGACATAAATGGGGACTTGATAGAGTCAAAAGAGGTGTAGCTTTGATTAATTCGCTACGAGAAAAAGGTGTGCAAGTACAACTTTTTGTAAATGATTTTAGAGCAGGGTTAGTAGCCAAAGAGTTTGGAGTGGGTGATGCTGTAACTTTGGAAACTATTATGGATGTAGATGTTATAGCACAAAAAGGTGATGTAGTTTTTATTGATACTCCAGAAGAAGATAGAGGACGAATAGAAAGATATACTAAAGAATACTCTACGCTATTTCATGTATTAGATAGTTGTGATAATGTTTCTTTATATGGAGAAGTACTAATGACTCCTTCTGATGAAAATTTCTCTTCACTTATAGTAGACAAAGATTATTTTGATATTTTAGAAAAAGTTGACCGTAGAGTATTTTTCTTTGGGGATTCTGATTATGACAAAGTGGTATTATCTCTATCAGACTTTTTTAGTACTAGCAATATGGAACTTATTCTTGGGAACTACTTTTTTGTAAAATATGAAGATGCTTTGTCTAAAATATTTCCCAAACTTCACGAACCCGAAGAATATAAAGAATTAATTCGTACAAGTAGTGAAGTTGTAACAGCTTCATCTCAGTGTGCATTAGAATCAAGAGCTTCAGGAGCAAAGGTAGTATACCTCAAACAAAAGGAAGACTCTCAATGTTTTTTAGATAAATTAGACTCATTTGGTATCAATATTATTGATAGTTTTGATAATATTAATTTAGAATCTATACTAGACAAAGATGTTCAAGAGAATACAAAAGTAACAAATTATAGTGATATTACTATGATAAATATTATGAATAGAATTAATTTATAAGCCCTTAATAGTATTTGGACTATAATCAGGAGATTAAATTTTAATTAAAGGAAAGGTATGAGTAGTAGAAGAGACTTTATGGGTGTAGCACTCGGTGGTTTTACTGCAGTAGGTGGTCTAGCCGCTCTATATGCAATGAAACGAAGCTGGGATCCACTTCCTAGCGTAAAGGCAGCAGGATTTACAACAGTAGATGTAAGTGCAGCAGAGCCAAATGTGTTAAATGTAGAGAAATGGAGAGGGAAGCCTATCTTTGTTTTGAAAAAAACAGCTGATATGAAAGCTGATGATAGAGATATTATCGTTGGTTCTGACAGATTCCATGTTTCTATAGGTCTTTGTACACACCTTGGATGTATCCCTGCTTATGTAGCAGATGAATTCAAGTTCAAATGTGCTTGTCATGGTGGTGAATTCGATGCTAGTGGTCATGAGATCTTTGGTCCTCCGCCTAGTCCATTAGAAGTTCCACCATTCAAAGTTGATGGGACAAAAATTGTACTTGGTGAAGCTGGACCTGATTATGAAAAAATGCTAGCCGCTGGCTTAACGGTATAAGGGGTATAGTATGGCAAAATTTGAAAAAGCAAACAGTATCAATGAATGGATGGATCAGCGGTTAGCGGTTAATACGCTTAAAAAAGTGATGCAAACTGAATATTGGATTCCAAAAGATATTAATTTCCTATGGGCAATGGGTATGGTTTTGGCAGCAACATTTGGTATACTTCTTGTAAGTGGTATCTTTCTTCTTATGTATTATAAACCAGATGTAAATTTAGCATTTGATAGTGTTAACTATACTATTATGACTGAAGTTGGTTATGGTTGGTTATGGAGACATATTCATGGTGTAGCTGCATCATTGGTATTCTTAATTATTTATATTCATATGTTTACAGGTATCTACTACGGTTCATACAAAAAAGGTCGTGAGCTTATTTGGCTTTCTGGTATGCTTTTGTTTGTTACTTTCTCAGCAGAAGCTTTCTCTGGATATATGCTCCCATGGGGACAAATGAGTTATTGGGCTGGTATGGTTATTACAAACCTCTTCTCTGGTGGTTCACTTGAAGCCTATGGTTTAGTTGAGTGGATTAGAGGAGATTATGTTCCTGGTGATGCCTTCTTGACACGATTCTTTATGCTTCATGTACTTTTACTTCCTTTAGCAATTATTGGTTTGATTGTTCTTCACTTTGGTACATTGAGAATTCCTCATGTTAACAACCAAGAGGGTGCAGAGATAGACTTTGAAGAGGCTGCAGAGCTTTACAAAGCAGGAAAAGTTAAAGAATCAAAAGTTATTCCATTTAGTCCAGTGTTCTTAAGTAAAGATATATTTGTAATGGGTGTATATTTTATCTTGTTCTTCTACTTGACATTCTATCACTTCCAGTTTGCGATGGACCCAGTAAACTTTGATCCAGCTGATGGACTCAAAACACCTGCACACATCTATCCTGAGTGGTATTTCCTTTGGAGTTATGAAATTTTGAGACCATTTAGTAAAGATCTTGGTTTGATAGCATTTGGTATCGCACAAGTTATATTCTTGGCACTACCATTCCTAGATAGAAGCCCAAATGTTGCTCCAGCAAGTAGAAGAGGTTTATTCCATATTTGGTTCTGGATTATGCTTATTGATATGCTTGTCTTAACATTTATGGGTAAATTACCACCACAAGGTATTTGGAATACTATCGGATTGGTTGCAGCACTCACATTCTTTGCATTGTGGATTGCCCTACCAATTATTACTAAATCAGAAAAAAAACTTTAAGGAGTAAGGAATGAAAGAACTTAAAATATTCGGAGTTGTAGCGTTCTTTACACTCTTTTTGTACTGGGGTGTTGAGCCATTTGCTCACTCTCAGATGCACAAACATGTCGAAGGGCATGGTTTTACTTATGATGGTACAGCAGACAATGCTGAAGCAGCAGCAAGAGTTGCATTAGCTAAAGAGAGTGGTGTAAAAGTCAAGGAAGCTGAAGCAACTGCCGCAGCAAAAAAGACTTTTTGGGCTGATGTAGCTAGAATATCTAAACTCAAAGGCAATGCAACAGCTGGTGAAGCTGGTTTTGCTATGTGTGCAGGATGTCACATGGATGGTGCCCCTAATATGGGTGGTGTTATTCCTCCAAAGTTGGATAATGCAGGTGCGTTATATGATAAAAATTATCTTATAGCACTTATCAAAAATCCAGCAATGGCATCAAATGTAGATCATAAATATGCTGATCCTATGATGCATCCAATGGGTTCAGTATCTACTATGTTTACTGATGATCAAAGTATAGCTGATGTAGTTGCTTTCTTAAAAGCAAAAAAATCTGCTGAAATGACAAATAAAGAGGCATTTGATCAAGCTTGTGGTAGATGTCATGCTATGCGTTATGCTAAAACTTCACAGTTAGGTGATACACCTAAATTTAAGTATAAAAAAGATGAGTTATCTTATCAAGTAAAAATACTTGAAGAGCAAGATCTTGTTAAAGCTTATATGGGTAAATTACCACCTGATCTCTCTATGATTATTAGAGCAAGAGGGGAACACTTTATGGAGACTTTTGTAGAAAATCCACAAGGTCACCTAGCAGGTACTCCTATGCCTAGAGTTGGTGTAAGTAAAGAGGGTTATGAAAAAGTAAAAGCATACCTTACAGAAATTGGTGATCCTAGCAAACCTGCTAGAGAAGCTATTGGACCGTGGGTAATTTTATTCTTTGTAGTGTTCTCAGCACTTGCTTTCCTATGGAAAAAAGAGAAGTGGAGAGGTCACCACTAAAATTGATCTATCCAAGGGCTTAGGCTCTTGGTACTACTCTTTTACTATCTAAACTACTTTTACTTCTTACTTTATCACTTATCTCTTCAAATACAAAAATAAATATACAAACTATACTCTAGCTTATAGCTGATGTTTGGATTTTTTTAGGTATAATCTACCTCATTTGTCCAAAATAGAACTCTTAATAAAAAAGGAATATAGATATGATAATGATTTCAGGACCTTGTGTTATCGAGAGTAAAGACACAGTTTATAAGATAGCTGAGGCTCTTAAGCCTTATCACGAAGATTGTACTAAAGACTTCTATTTTAAAGCAAGTTTTGACAAGGCAAATCGTACTAGCCTTGATAGCTTTAGAGGTCCAGGATTAGATGAAGGCTTACGCATGTTACAAGATGTTAAAGAAGAGTTTGGTTATCAAATACTTACTGATATTCATGATGCATCACAGGCATCTGTAGTAGCCGAAGTAGCTGATGTACTCCAAATCCCTGCATTTTTATCTAGACAAACTGACTTATTAGTAGCAGCAGCTAAGACATCAGCGGTAGTCAATATTAAAAAAGGGCAATTCCTAGCACCACAAGCAATGGAACACTCTGTAGCAAAAGTTCTTAAAACACGAGGATGTGATAAAGTAAACTATGAAAATGCCAAAAAATATGGAGTATGGCTTACAGAACGAGGCTCTAGCTTTGGTTATGGTAATCTTGTAGTAGATATGCGTGGATTAAAGATAATGAGAGAGTTTGCTCCTGTAGTCTTTGACGCAACACACTCAGTACAGATGCCAGCAAGTGGAGGAGCGAGTAGCGGTGGCGATAGCTCTTTTGTCCCCTACCTCTCCCGTGCCGCCGCTGCTGTAGGTGTAGATGGCTTCTTCTTTGAAACCCACTTCGACCCATCTATAGCCCTGAGCGATGGACCAAATATGATACAATTGGATGATTTGCACCATTTGGTGAAAGAGATAGATGCTATTAGGGTGATAGTGGAGTAAGAAGGAATAAGTATGTATGCAGAATCTATTAGTTTTTCAAAAGAATACTTTGAGAACAACAAGTGGAAAATAGATAATTTTGATTTTTCTAAAATTAATCTCATTGCAGGTAAAAATGCTTCTGGAAAAACAAGAATATTGAACTCTATTTCTATAGTAATAGATTTTTTGAGAGAAGGAAAGATTGAAAATGACTCTTCAATATATAATTGGAATATTAAATTACTTGAAAATAAAACAGAGTATATATATGATTTAAAAATAGATAATTCTATAGTACTTTTCGAAGAGTTAAAAATTGATGGTACTCTCTATTTTTCAAGAAATAAAAGTGGTAAAGGTCAAATAAAGTACGATTCTCAAGACTCAAAACTAGATTTTGGAATAGAAAATAACAAAATACTATTAGCTAATAAGAGAGATAAGATACAGCATAAATTATTAGAACCTATTTTCAATTGGATAAGCTCTTTTTATCTATTTAAATTTGGAGATAGTTTGGGTCAACCACTTGGTTATGATATAAAAAATAAAATATTTACTTATGATGACAAGCAAGTAGTATATAAATTTAGAGAAGGATTAAAAGAGTTCAAAGAGCCATTTAAAAATAAGATTATAGAAACCTTTAATAGCATAGGATATGATATAGAAGATATTTATACTGCTGATATTGCTTATCAAGTATATGCACTCTATATTAAAGAGAATGGCAAAGAGATATTTCAAAGAGAAATCTCTCAAGGGATGTTTAGGGCATTGTCTTTAATTATACAAATAACTTATTTAGATTTTACTGTAGAAGATAATATAACTATTTTAATAGATGATATTGGTGAGGGGCTTGATTTTGAGAGAGCTGATAGTCTTATTAACTATCTTATAAAAAATGCAGAAAAACAAAAAGATAAAATGCAACTTATTATGACCACAAATGATAGATTAGTAATGAATAATGTTCCTTTGGACTATTGGATTATTGTAGACAAAGATGAAAAAGGCAAGATTGATTTTTATAGCCAAAAGACTCATCCAAAAAACTTTGAAAACTTTGAGGATATTGGGCTTAATAATTTTGATTTTTTCTCTGGAGAATATTATAAGAACTGTGTTTGGAGTGACTAGTGTCTATCAAGAAATTAGCCATATTTGTAGAGGGAAAAACAGAACTTATATTTATTGAAAAACTAGTTGAAGAGATGGCAGGTATTTATAATGTCGAAATTCAAAAAAGAGTTTTGCAAGGACAAAATAGATGTCCATTTATTGAAGAGTTTAATGATTTAGATAGCCAATACAAAATTAGAATCTATAACTCTTGTAATGATGCTAAAGTATTGAGCGACATAAAAGAGAACTATCAAGCACTACTCTCAAAAGATTTTTTTACGATCATTGGATTGAGGGATCTCTATCCCATAGGTTATGAGAAGAAAGAGAGAATTCAAAATAGATTAAAAGCTCTATTGGTAAATGAAGATTTAATCTATACAAAAATGATTTTAGCTGTTATGGAGATTGAAACTTGGTTTATAGCGGAGTTTAATCATTATCAAAATCTAGATAAGCACTTAACACTAGAAGAGATTAGTAGTGTCATTGATTTACAAAATATAGAAAATTTTGAAAGAGAGATATCCCATCCAGCAAATACACTCAATAATATTTATCAACTCATAAATAAACATTGGACAAAAAGTGAAAAACAGATAAGAAGAACCGTAGAAGCTATAGATTATGAAAATTTATATCTTCACACCAAAGAAAAAGTACCAAGTTTAAAGGAACTTATTGATACACTTGATGAATTTTTCAGTAGATAAAATTAAATATAAAAGGAAAAAAATGAAAATAGTAGAAGGCAACTTAAGCGTGGACAAAAGTAAAAAAGTGGCAATAATCAACGCACGATTTAACCACTTTATCACAGATAGATTAGTAGAGGGTGCAAAAGATGCGTATGCTAGACATGGTGGAGATGCAAGTGAGCTTGATTTGATATTGGTTCCAGGGGCATTTGAAGTACCATTTGCACTAGACAAAGCTTTGGCTTCAGGCAAGTATGACGCTGTATGTTGTTTGGGTGCTGTGATTCGTGGGGCTACGCCTCATTTTGATTATGTATCTGCTGAAGCTACCAAAGGTGTGGCAAGTGTAGGGCTTAAATATGCAAAACCTGTCTCATTTGGTGTATTGACTGTTGATAGTATCGAACAAGCCATAGAGAGAGCTGGAACAAAAGCAGGTAACAAAGGTGGTGAAGCTATGGTTACTTTAATAGAGATGATAAACCTTTATAATAGTTTGGATGCATAATGGCTACACGACATCAAGCTCGTACAGCTGTTATTGGTCTGCTTTATGCCTATGATTTAGGTAATGAAAATATTGCTTCGTTCTCTGATGAGATATTAGAAGAGAGCAAAATACGAAACAAACAAAGAGCCTTTTCTCATGAGCTTTTCCAAGGGACTATAGAACATCTTTTAAGATTGGATGAGGAGATTAGTTCAGCTCTCAAAGATTGGGACTATAATAGCATTGGCAAAGTAGAAAAAGCAATTATGCGTTTGGGTGCTTACGAGATACTTATCGCCAAAACAGATAGAGCTATTATCATTAATGAAGCTGTGGAATTAGCAAAAACATTAGCAGATGAAAAATCACCACAGTTTATCAATGGTGTACTCGATGCTATAGGCAGAGAAAAAATAGTACCCATCCCTGTAGAAGAGATAGAACCTGTGAAAATTCCTAAAGATATAGAGATAAGCCAAGAGATAGAAGAAGAGAAGCCAAAGGATTAATTGCAATGAAACTGTTAGATCTAAAAATAGATAAATTATTTGATATATTTAATCATGAGATTAACTATAATCAAGATGAGCGGATTACTATAATTACTGCTCCTAATGGTTACGGTAAAACAATGACTCTAAAAATTATATATAATTTATTTAATAGGAGATTTAACTTTTTCACAAGATTAGTTTTTGAAAAAATTATTTTTACATTTGATAATAAGAATAGTATAGAAATTATAAAAGAAGTTAATAGTGATAGTACTCTTATTAAATTTATTCTTAAAGAAAATAACAAAGATATGGATTCTTTTGAATATCCATCTAAAGAGTTAGTTTCTCAACTAAGAAGAGGTATGCCTAGTCGTCAGATAGAAGAGTATATGCCAAACTCTCTTGAAAGAACAAGTCCTAATGAATGGAGAAATAAACTAACAGACGAAGTTTTATCTTTTGAAGAGGCCATATATCAATATAATGATTATATTCCTGAGCATATTATGAAACGATTTGATATTGATATTCCTGAAGCATTTATCTTTATTATTAATGAACTTGAAGTGTATTTTATCCAAGAGCAGAGGTTAATATTAAGAGAGCCAATTTCTGATAAGTTTAGAAGAGAGGTTGTGATTACCGATACTATAGAGAAATATTCCCAAGAGTTAAGTCAAAAAATGAAGAAGACTATTGGTGAGTATGCACAGGTAACGCAATCTCTTGATAGTAGTTTTCCAAAAAGACTTTTTCAAGGGAATACTTTAGATATTGATGCTGAAGTGTTGAGAAATAAATTGCAATCTTTGCAAGAAGAGAGGAAAAAAACTTCTGAATATGGTTTGCTAAAATTGGATGAAGATACATTTTTTCAAGAAGATGAAATTAATGATAGTGATACAAGAGTTTTATCCCTCTATATAGCTGATAGCAAAGAGAAATTAGCTGTCTTTAGTTCACTAGTAAATAAAATTGAACTTTTTACAAAGATACTTAATGAGAGACGATTTAATTTTAAGAGTATAGAGATAGATAAAGAGAAGGGTTTTGTTTTTAAATCACAAAATGGCTCTATACTAGAGTTAACAGAACTCTCCTCAGGAGAACAACATGAAGTTGTTTTGTTGTTTGAACTACTTTTTAAAGCAACTGAAAATTCTCTAGTATTAATTGATGAGCCTGAAATATCTCTGCATGTTGTATGGCAAAAAGAGTTTTTGAATGATATAAAAGAGATAATCAAGCTTAAAAATATAGATATAGTGATAGCAACACATTCACCTCAAATTATTAATGAGAGGTGGGATTTGACGGTTAATTTAGAGGATTCTAAAATTGAATAGTCTACAAGAAGTATCTTCTGAACTAGGCATTAAGCTTTCCGAAATCAGACTCTCTATTAGACATCCAGAAAATAGAGGTAAGGTTTTTATTTTATTAGAAGGTAAAACAGATATAAAACTATTTAGAAATATATTTTCGCATATATACACAGATACAACTGCTCTAAAGGGCAAAGATAAACTGATGGAAGCTCTTCGTATTTTAGAAGATGAAGGCTATAGAGAACTCATTGCTATAAAAGATGCTGATTTTGACCACTTAAATGAGGTTAATTATCCTCAAAATCTTTTTATTACAGATTATCATGACATGGAAGTAGAGATGGTTGAGTCAGGTGCTTTAATCTCTGTTATTTGTGAGTTTACATCACAAGAGTGCTATTCCAAGCTTTTGGATAATTTAAAAAGTCAAATATATACTCTTGCTATTGAAATTGGTTATATAAGATGGTATAGTGATAAAATAAGAGTGAGCAGAGGAAAAGGCTTATTTGATTTTAAGAGAATAAATTTAAATTCTCTTATCTCTTGTAGTAATTGCCAAGTTTATTTAGATAAGAGTGAATATCTAAGATTACTTTATACTCAAATTAAAAGTAATGAGGAAAATGTAGAAGAAAATATAACATTACTTAAAGCGACTTCTAGTGATAGATTACAAATTTGTAATGGACATGACTTAACAATGCTGATTGCAAACTATTTTACTGTTAGTAATATAAATCAGAAAAAAATTGAAGAAGCTTTAAGGCTATCTTATAGGGTGGAGTATTTCCAAAATACAAATTTATATGAAAATCTACAAAATTGGTCTAACACTAATAATCATAGATTGTTTGATTGAAAGGAAAAGAATGACAGCTACTGTAAGAAAACGAATGACCATAGACGAGGCAGTTACACTTATAGAGAATGCTGACCTTAAAGAGTTAGGACAGATGGCACTTGCTCGCAAAAGAGAGTTACATCCTAAAAGTGTGACAACTTTTGTGGTAGATAGAAATATAAACTATACTAATGTCTGCTGGGTAGATTGTAAGTTTTGTGCTTTTTATCGTCATGAAAAAAATGATGATGCCTATATCCTTACCTACGAGGAGATAGACCAAAAGATAGATGAACTTCTTGCCATTGGTGGAACGCAGATACTCTTCCAAGGAGGGGTACATCCCAAGCTAGAGATAGAGTGGTATGAAGAGTTAGTCGATCATATTCACCAAAAGTATCCAGAGATAACTATTCATGGTTTCTCTGCTATTGAAATAGACTATATTGCAACGCGATCAAAAATTTCTATCAAAGAAGTTTTACAAAGGCTCTATGCCAAAGGACTCGCTTCTATACCTGGAGCTGGGGCAGAGATATTAAGTGATAGAGTGCGTGACATCATCGCACCCAAAAAACTAGATAAAGATACTTGGCTAGAAGTCCATAGAGAGGCTCATAAACTTGGTATCAAATCAACTGTGACTATGATGTATGGAACAGTAGAGACCAACCGTGAGATTGTAGAGCATTGGAATTATGCTAGAGAACTCCAAGATGAGTTTGGAGGATTTAGAGCCTATATCATGTGGTCATTCCAAGGGGATAATACCCAACTTATGGAAGAGTATCCTCAGATACAAAAGCAATCATCTAATCGTTATCTACGACTCCTTGCAGTATCCAGACTCTTTTTTGATAATATCCCAAATATCCAAAGTTCTTGGGTCACACAAGGAAGCTACATAGGGCAGATGGCACTTCTCTTTGGAGCTAATGACCTAGGCTCTACGATGATGGAAGAAAATGTCGTCTCCGCAGCAGGAGCACACAATCAGATGAACCAAGATGAGATGGTAGAGCTGATACGAGATGTGGGTGAATCTCCTGCTAAGCGAAATACAGCGTATACGATATTGGAGAGGTTTTAACTAGATGAAAAAAATAGTAATACTATTGATACTACTACAAGGGATAGCTATGAGTCAAGGAATAGAAGAGATAGAAGTAAATGGTACAAAAGTACCTATGGTATTTGAGCAGAGTAAATATTTGCCTATAGTATCTATGCAAATTGTCTTTAAAGATAGTGGGGCTTTGTATGATACTAAGGCAGGATTAGCAGACTTAAGTGCTAATTTATTGAGAGAAGGTACCAAAAAAGATGGGAGTGTAGGGTTTGCTAGCAAGCTTGAAAATAGTGCTATTTCTCTCTCTTCAGGTGCTGGGATAGAGACTTTTTCTATAGATTTGAGTGCTATTAAAAGTGAATTTGGAAAAGGAGTCTCTTTACTTAAAGAGTTACTTCAAGACCCTAATTATACTCCAAAGACAATGGAACATATTAAAACAAGAAAAATAGGATCGCTTACACAAAAGAAGAGTGACTTTGATTATATAGCATCTTTGGGTCTAAAAGAGACTTTATTTGCTGGTACAGATATGGGGCGACCTAGAGCAGGAAATATAGAGAGTATTAACTCTATTACTCTAGCTAATATCAAAGAGTATATTGATAGTCATCTTGGCAGAAATAATGCTATAGTGATTATTGGTGGGGATATATCCAAAGAAGAATCTATAGCAATTGTAAAAGATGTTATGTCACTTCTGCCTACAGTTACTGTAAAACAGAGTAAATTTATTAAAGCTACAGATAAAAAAGTTACCAAAATTAGTAAAGAGCAGACAGAACAGGCATATATCTATTTTGGAGCTCCTTTTGATTTGGGGTATAATGATCCAAAGCGATATATCTCTAAGGTAGCAGGATATATTTTGGGTGGAAGTGGTTTTGGAAGTCGCCTAATGGAAGAGATACGCGTTAAAAGAGGTTTGGCATATAGTGCCTATGGTCATTTTGTGCAAAATCGTACAACATCATATTTTACAGGTTATCTGCAAACAAAACTTGAGAATGAAGAAGAGGCAAAAGGGCTTGTTAAGAGTATTGTAGAAAAATTTGTCCAAGAGGGTGTAACACAAAAAGAGTTAGATGCAACCAAAGAGTTTCTTTTGGGGAGTGAGCCACTACGAAGTGAGACTTTGAGTCAAAGATTACATATCTCTTATAGTGAATATTATTATGATAGACCTCTAGGATACAACAAAGAGCAACTTAAAAAGATAGAAGCATTAACTTTGGATGAGTTAAATTCATTTATTAAGTCTCATACTGAAATAACAAATATCAGTTACTCTATAGTAAGCAAAGAAGAGAAGTGAAACAATTCTTTATACTCTTTATAGTTTTTTTATTGATAGGATGTACAAATAAAATAGAATCTAAATCATTGGAGTCACCTATACATACTAATCAACTATTCTCTTTTCAGGGGCTTTGGGCTAAGGTAGCTTCTGATAAATTAGATACTTTACCTCAAAATAGAGTAAGTTTTGGAAGTTTATATAATTCCTCAGAAAATATAGTACTCAATGATGCCCAAAGAACAATACAAGATACTTCCGATATTTTAGAACCTTTTGATAAGTTAGCACACCCTAATGGTATCTGTTTAAATGGTATTTGGAGTATAGATAAAGAGAATATCTATAGTGGATATTTCAAAAAAGGGAGCAAGGGGCTTGTTATAGCTAGGGCTTCAACAGCACTCTCTAATACCAAAGCAGGTGCATCACGAGCATTTGGTTTTGCAGGAAAGATATTTCCTACCACAGACCCAACGCTTAAGCCTTCTGTGAGAGCAAACTTCTTTTTGATAGAAGATTTAGGTGGTACAGATGCCAAGCACTTTGCAGATGTAGCACTTAGCAATGAGCCAAGCATAACACCCACACTAGAAGTAGCCACAAATCTCCTCTATGTTTTTAAAATAACACGAGCCTTTGCTGTAGCAGATAGTAATCCAACGATACGACAGCTTTATGAAATATCTGAATTAGGTGAAGCAAAAGATCAAAAGATTATTACACCAAAATGGATGAAGATAGAAGTCCAAGGAGCCAAAAGATATGATAAGAGTGATTTTCGTGATGAGCTAAAAGAAGCTACAAAAAATAGTTTGGTCTTTAGTATTTTTGTAGCAAATAAGATAGAAGATAAAAGAAAAAACTGGCAAGAGATAGGGACTATGACCTTTAAAAAATCTGTTGTTTCTAAATCTTGTGACCATCAATTACATTTTCATCATCCAAAATGGAGAGATAATCTCTAATTTATAATATAGATTCTTCTAAAAGCTCTTGCATCTCATCTGCTGGAAGTGCTTTGCTAAAGAGGTATCCTTGGATATCTTCACAACCATTCTCTAGTAAAAACTCTTTTTGTGCCTCTGTATTAACACCCTCTGCAAGAATAGTAAGGTTAAGACTTTTGGCTATGGTAATAATGGCTTTTGTAATGGCTACATCTTCATGGTTATATGGAAGCTCTTTTATAAAAGATTGATCAATTTTTAGTTTATATATAGGGAGCCTTTTTATATACGACAAAGAGGAATAACCTACACCAAAATCATCTATAGCTAATTTAATACCTAGATTATTAAGTTTTTGAAGAGTTTTTATACTTTTTTGTGGATCAGTCATAATATGACCCTCTGTAATTTCTAGTTCAATCCACTCTACTTTACAATGAGTCTCTTTTAATAATTGCATAAAGGTCTCAATAAAATCTTTTTTTTCAAGATATTTAATAGCAAGGTTTAGTGCTATTGGGCTAGGATTTAATCCTTGTTTATGCCATAGTACTACCTGTTTCATAGCACTTTTCATAATAAATTTATCAAGTTCAACAATAAATCCTGTAGATTCTGCTATAGGAATAAATACATCAGGAGAGAGTAATCCCATCTCTGGGTGACTCCATCTAGCCAAAACTTCTATACCTACAATTTTTTGAGTATAACCATTAAATTGTGGCTGGTAGTAGGGAATAAACTCTTCATTTTTTACTCCTTTTCTAATACCTGCTTCCATGATTATTTTTTGATAGGCTATTTTTGTCATGTTTTTATTATAAAATTTAAAATTATTGCGTCCAACACTTTTTGCTTTGTACATAGCTGTATCAGCAAACTTAATTAAGTCTTGTGAGTATATAGCATCTTCGGGATAGAGACTAATACCTATACTACATGAGATATAGAGCATATTGTTATCAATATTAATAGGTAAAGAGAGTATATTAAGAATCTTTCTTGATAGAGTGGATATATATTTTTTATCTTGTAACTCTTGTATAACAATAGTAAATTCATCACCACCTAATCGAGAGAGAGTATCTTGAGTACTTATAGTTTGATTGAGTCTACTTGTAACTTCTTTTAAAACTTCATCACCTACTTTATGACCTAGGGAATCATTTATCTCTTTAAAGTAATCTAAGTCTATAAAAAGTAGTGCCATTTTTTTATTATATTCTTGTGAGTCCTTAATAGTTTGTGAGAGATTTTTATGAAATAAAAGACGATTAGGGAGTCCTGTGAGGCTATCGTGATGGGCTTGATAGTATAATATATTTTTTTGTTCTTTTAGTTCCTCTTCTACTTTTTTGCGTTGAGTTATATCCTGAGCATAGCCAATCATCCCTATAGTCTCACCTTTTTGGTCTCGTAACAAGGAAAGAGATAAATCAGCATATATGACTTCTTGGGATTTTTTGACGAGTTGTACTATAGAGTGATGTTCTCCTTTTTTGAGTAAAAGTTTAATATTTTGTGAGAGTAGTTCTATGTCTTTTTCTAAATATATTTTGGAAATATGTTGTCCTATAGCTTCATGGTCTGTATATTGTAATAAAATTTCTGAGCCACTATTCCAGCTTTGAATAATACCATTAAGGTCTGTAGAGATGACGCTATCATGAATTTGTTCTATTATTTGTGACTGTTGAGAGTTTTTGAGTTGTAATTGCATATAAGAACTGACATCACTATGCGTACCTGTCATTCTTATAGCAACCCCTTTTTTATAATAGACTTTTCCTCGCATTTGAATCCATATCCAATGACCATCTCTATGTATAGCACGGTATGTTATATCTAAGTATTCGGTTTTTCCTTTAACTGTATTATAGATTTGAGATTTTACATAGTGACGATCATTAGGATGGATATGCTTTTTCCATACGCGGATTTTATTAACTACTTCGCTAGTATCAAATCCTACTATATCTCGCCATGTTTCAGAGATATAGAGCTCTTTTTTCTCAAAATTCCAATCCCATATAACATCTCTATTTCCATTAATTGCTAGTTCTAAACGCTCTTTTAATAGGTGCATATCTTTTTGAATCTTTTTTTTCTTTGTTGCATTAAGAATAATTGCTGTAAAAAGTTGCACAATAAATAGTAAGAGAACCCAAAAAGATAATAATTTAAATACATGTCCTGTAAAGTTTATTAATCCATAAAAATCTACAGAGCTGGTAAAAAATAACTCTGAGAGTATCGTAAAAATAATAGCAAGTTGTATAGTGTTATAAAGTTTTGCATTAAATTGGTCTTTTTTAGTGTAATTAATGGTGTAAGCTATGAATAAAAGAGTAATAAGTCCAAACTCTATTCCTACTTTTAAGGAGCTTAATTCTCCTTGGGAGTTAGAGAGTAAAAGAGGAGAATAAAAAGTAACTATGATTCCAACAACAGTATAAAGAGCAAATATTGCACTTACTTTAGTTATAGAAAATGACTTATAAAGCATAAAGGGTGCAACGATAAAGAGAATAGATTCTAAAAAACGAGCAAGTACCCAAAAAGTCAGTGTGTAATTGAGAGTTTGCATATCATAAATATCTATGTTAGGATATGTTTGTGTATGTACAAAATCTAAAATAGCAATCCAAAAATATCCTAATCCTAAAAATAATAAGTATTTATTTTGTGTAAAAGAGTAAGAGTAATAGGTGATAAAAGAGATACTTAAGGCAATAAAGATAGAGAGTATCTCTGTAAATGAGTGAAAGATAAGATAATTTCCAAAGTATCTCATACAAATCATCAAAAGAATAGTAAAAGAGATAATAAGTGTGTTAATATGGTTAGTAATTTTCAAAATTTTAATATCCTTAAAAATGGACTGAAACTATTATAACATAAAAGAATTTATCTGTTTATAACTTAGGCGGAGCTAAAGCACCTATTGGGTAAAATCGCTTTTAATTATATAACTTTAATAGGGGATAAAATGTTTGATACTCTAACTGATAGTTTCAAAAATGCCATTGGAAAGATTCGTTTTCAAGATGATACAAAAGCACTCAAAAAAGCAACCACCGAACTCAAAAAATCTCTACTCAAAGCAGATGTACACCACAAAGTCGTTAAAGGGCTTATTACTACCGTAGAGCATGAGACAAACAAAAATGGAATAGGAAAAGATAACTTCTTGCGTGCATTGCATGGGGAGTTAACCTCTATTCTTACTGTAAAGGGAAATCAAGGGTTTGTATTTGCATCTAAACCACCTACTGTTGTGTTGATGATAGGTCTGCAAGGGTCAGGAAAGACCACAACTACAGGAAAGTTAGCCTATTTTCTTAAAGAGCAAAAAAAGAAAAAAGTTCTTATTGTTGCAGCTGACCTTCAACGATTGGCAGCAGTTGAACAGCTAAAACAGATTAGTGGTCAAATAGAGGTGGAACTTGTTGCAGATGAGAGCAAAAGACCTCAAGATATTGTCAAAATAGCACTCAAAAAAGCAGAAAAAGAACTCTATGATGTTGTACTTATAGATACAGCAGGTCGTTTGGCTATTGATGAGGAGTTAATGGATGAGCTAGAGAGTATCAAAAAAATAGCAAAGCCCGATGAACTCTTTTATGTAGCAGATGCTATGACAGGTCAAGATGCAGTCCGAACAGCACAAACCTTTAAAGAAAAAGTAGGTATCACAGGTGTAGTTTTGAGTAAGTTTGATGGAGATGGAAAAGGTGGTGTAGCCTTGGGTATCTCTCAGCAAGTAGGTGTGCCTCTACGGTTTATTGGTAATGGTGAAAAAATGCCTGATCTTGAACAGTTTATTCCAGAGAGAATTGTGGGTAGATTGATGGGTGCAGGAGATATTGAAGGACTCGCAGAGAAGACATCTTCTGTAATTGATGAAAAAGAGGCAAAACGAATTAGCCAAAAAATCAAAAAAGGGCAGTTTAGTTTTAATGACTTTTTAGACCAGATGGAGCAGATGAAAAAGCTAGGCTCTATGAAGTCTCTTATGGGAATGATTCCTGGTATGGGAAATATGGCAAAACAGTTAGGAGATATGGATTTGGATAACTCTGATGAGATTAAACGAATCAAAGCTCTTATCTCTTCTATGACTCCAAAAGAGAGAGAAAACCCAGAGATTTTAACCAATAGTCGAAAACGAAGAATATCCGCAGGTGCAGGACTCGAACAACAGCAAGTCAATCGTATCTTAAAGCAGTTTAAAAATGCAGCAAAAATGGCAAAAAAATTCTCAGGCAAAGGTGGCATGAAACAGATGCAAGATTTGATGGGACAGATGCAAGGTGGCGGAGGAGTGGCTAGTCTTCCTAGATAATTATTAACAAAATTATACTTATAATAAGAGAGTATCTCTGCTCTCTTGCCCCTCTCTCTTTCTCTTTTTTAAAAATTATTCCCTGACAAAACTATGCTATAATAAAAAGAACTAAAGTTATACAAGGAGTATCAATGGTTGAGTTTTTGGATCATACAGTTGCATGGTGGGTATGGATAATAGGTGGATTGATACTTATTATACTAGAACTTGCTACAGGCTCTTTTATTACTTTGGGGCTTGGTATGGCATCTGTTTTGGTAGGGGTAATAGATTTGATTATTCCTATGGGACTACTTATGCAACTTATTTTATGGATTCTCTTTTCTATAGCCTTTATTACGCTACTCTTTAAATGGTTTAAAAAGCAAGAGAGTGTATCTAATATAGGACAATCTAATCTTGGACTAGATACTATAGGGACAGTAACAAGCGAGATTACTCCATCATCCAGAGGGAAAGTACTTTTTGACGAGCCTCTGCTTGGGAGTACTCGTTGGTCAGCGAGTTCAGAATATAGTATTGAGATAGGTATAAGGGTTACTATTGTTGCAGTAAATGGGCAGATTATTAAAGTTGCCCCAATAAATAAATTATAAAAAGGATAAAAAATGGAAGCACCACTACTTATATTTGTCTTAATTGCACTAGGCGTAGTTACTACTCTTTATAAAGGTATTAATGTTGTCCCACAAGGGCAAGAGTGGGTAGTAGAGAGACTAGGGAAGTTTAGTCGCACAATTACCCCAGGGCTTAATATAATTGTTCCCTACTTTGATACTATTCGAGAAAAAATCTCAACAAGAGATATAATTTTGGATATTCCTCAACAAGAGGTTATTACTAGAGATAATGCAGTTATCTTAACGAATGCTATTGCTTTTATTCGTATTACCAAACCAGAAGATGCAGTCTATGGAGTAGAAGATGTAAAACAAGCTATTCAACAACTTATTATGACAACGCTTCGGTCTATATTAGGAGAGATGAAATTAGATGAAGCACTCTCTAATCGTGAGCAGATAAAAACAAGATTAAAAGATAATATTATTGATGATGTAGCAGATTGGGGTGTGACTGTGAAGTCTGTGGAGATTCAAGATATCTCTCCTAGCCCCTCTATGCAAGCCTCTATGGAGCGACAAGCAGCAGCCGAGAGAGAGCGAAGAGCCATAGAGACTACAGCAGAGGGAAACAAAAATGCAGCCATATTAGAAGCTGATGGTAAATTAGCCGCAGCCCAGAGAGAAGCTCAAGCCCAAATAGCCCTAGCTACAGCCTCTGCCAAAGCTATCTCACAGATAACAAACTCTATTCAAGGACAAGAACTCCCTGCTATGTTTTTATTAGGCGATAGATATATTAATGCTTTAGAGAACTTAAGTCATAGTGAAAATAGTAAACTCATTGTCTATCCTGCTGATTTACAAGAGGCAATCAAAGGAATGATTGGGGGAGGATTCAAAAAATAGTATGAGAGTTATTTATATCAAAAGTCTTGAACTCCCTCAAATAGAGATTTATCGCTTTTTGCGTGATAATAAAACAACAGAAGATAATAGTTTTATTGCCGATAGTCCAAAAGTAGTCAATGAGTTATTAAAAAGTGATATAGAGGTCAAAAGCATTCTTGCTACAGAAAAATATTATCAAGCCAATAGAGAGTTTTTGGAAGAGCGTTGTGTGCCTATTTTGTATCTTGCATCAAAAGCGTTGATGGAGAGCATTGTAGGGCATAAAGTGCATCATAATGTGATGATGCATGGCATACGACCGCCACAAGTGGCTATAGAGAATTTGGGCAATCATATTATAATGCTAGAGCAACTCTCCAAGACAGAAAATATAGGCTCAATCATTAGAAGTGCTGTAGCATTAGGAGTAGATGCTATGGTAGCTCCAAAGTATCCACACCCTTATGGTAGACGAGCCTTGCGTGTCTCTATGGGACATATTGCAAAGCTTCCTATCCATAGCTATGACTCTATTGTTCCCACTATTTTAGCACTCAAAGAGCAAGGATACCGTATCTATGGAGCAGAGGTTACTCCTGATGCTACAGCACTCTCACAACTCAAAGTAGCCAAGCGTTGGGTGCTATTGATGGGGCATGAACAAAAAGGTCTTAGCCCTGAAATACTCAAATATTGTGATGAGACTATCTGTATCGAGATGAACCCTGAGATAAAAAGTTTTAATGTCTCAGTGGCAGCATCAATTATACTATACCAACTCAAAAAAGTTATTAGCCTTTAGTATATCAATTCCTTCTCGAATAGTAGCTATAGAGGCTTCAAACTTCTCTTTTGTTTTGGCATCAAACTCTAACTCTATAATACTCTCTACTCCTTTGGCACCCAATACCACAGGAACTCCTGCGGTAACATCTTCTTGACCATATTCACCCTCTAAGAGTACAGATGAGGGCATTACAATACGGCTATCATCAAGTATAGCTTCTACCATTACAGCAACAGCTCTTCCTGGGGCATAGTATGCTGAAGTACCTAGGTGTTTGACTATCTCTGCACCACCCTCTTTTGTTTTGATGATTATGTCTTGCATCTCCTCTTTAGAGAGAATCTGACTCAGAGGTATACCACCTAGTGTAGAAATTTCTGGGAGTGGAATCATATTTTGCCCATGGTCACCTATGACTATAGCTTTAATCTGACCCGAACCATAGCCTACTTTTTTGTGAATTTGGTATGCCATTCTTGCACCATCTAATGCCCCTGCCATACCTATAATTCTATTTTTATTCCAACCGGTCATTTTCCAGATAGCATAAGTCATAACATCAAGAGGATTAGAGACACATAATATAATGGCATTTGGAGAGTGTTTTACAATATTGCTTACAACATCTTTCATGATTTTGGCATTGATTAACAAAAGGTCTTCTCGTGTCATGCCATTTTTGCGTGGGACTCCAGCAGTGATAACTACAATATCACAATTTGTAAGTTCACTAGGGCTTTTTACAGAGGTGACTATGGTTCCTTGAGGTGAGTAGCTTGTAGATTGTGCTATATCTATGGCTTTACCCACAGCTATATCTGTAGCAATATCATAGAGTACTACCTCATGGCAAGTACCATGCATTGTCAAACTATAGGCAGCTGTGGCTCCCACTGAACCAGCTCCTACAATACCTACTTTTCTACCTACCATTGCTCTTCCTTTTTATTCTAATTAATTTTTTATATAATTATAGCCTCTTGAAATAAATCTTTAGATATTTACTTTCATGTTTATTAGCGTATAGTTATAAGTGTAATTAAATGTCTCTGTTCTACACTTTATTCTTGATTTTACTGTGCTGTATATTATAATTATTACGCTAATATTCACAAATGGATAATAATATTTTAGAGATACTCTACCAAGATAAGTATCTTGTGGCTATTAACAAACCATCAGGACTCCTTGTTCATAGGTCTCCTATAGACCGTCATGAGACTCGTTTTGCTTTGCAGATGGTTCGAGACCAGATTGGAAAATTTGTCTATCCTCTCCACCGCCTTGACAAACCAACCTCTGGAATTTTGCTCTTTGCTTTAGATTCAGATATAGCCCATGCACTCTCTTTTCAATTGAGAGCAAACAGAGTAGACAAAGAGTATATCGCAGTTGTTCGTGGCTATACCAAAGAAGAAGAGATTATTGATTATCCACTAAAGTTTTTATATGATAAAAAAGCTGATAGAGATTCTAATAGTATTCAAGAACCCAAAGAGGCTCAAACGCTCTACCAACGCCTTGCTACTATAGAGCTTCCGTATGCAGTGAGTCGTTACCCTGTAGCACGATATTCTCTAGTAAAACTCTTGCCAAAAACAGGCAGAAAACATCAACTAAGACGGCATCTAAAGCATATTTTTCACCCTATTGTAGGAGATACTAAGTATGGAAGAGGAGAGCATAATATACTCTTTCGTGAGAAGTTTGCATCTCATAGATTGTTACTGAGTGCTACAAAACTCTCTTTTAAACATCCTATAACCCAAGAGAGTATTACCCTCAAAGCCCCTCTTGATGGAGTATTTCAAGAGATTATAGAGAAGTTTGGTTGGGGGAATATAGAGTATTAATCAAATATACTCTCTATAGCTTCTAAGAGTGCTACCTTTTCAATAACTTTAATCTGTTCTTCGTACTCTTCAAAGCTTAGACCTGCTTTTTGAATCTCTTTTTGGAGAATAATCTCACCACCATCAAGCTCACTCGTGACCCAATGCACACTCACCCCAGCAGTAGGATAATTATCTTCATAGCTTCGCTCTATTGCTAGGAGACCTTTATGTCTAGGAAGGAGTGATGGGTGGAGATTGATAGCTCTTATCTGTTCTGTAAAGGTAGGCGTGAGTATACGCATAAAGCCTGCCAAGACGGTAAGGTCAGGAGAGTACTCCTCTAATACCTCTACAACTTTTGTATCAAAAGCTTCTCTATGAGTAAACTCTTTGGATGGGATAATCTCTAAGGGTATACTATACTCTTTTGCAAATGCTATACCCCCAGCATCTTTTTTGTTACTTAATGCAACTACAATTTCAAAACTGTTTTGTTTATGGAGATTTTTGAGGAGATACGCAAGGTTACTTCCTGTGCCACTAAATAGTACTGCTATTTTCTTCAACTCTTTCTACCTCTTTTATTAAAATGCTTTCAGATAATACTATTTGGTAGCTTTGAAAGTAGATAAGAGAGAGATAAAATATGTTATAATCATCTCATATTATAGAAGGAGCATCTGATGAATTTGATAAAAAATTCTGTTTTTATTTCAGGTTCTATTGCTATTAAAAAACTTCCTATAGAAGTAATAAAGAGTATTAAAACAATAATACGAAAGGGAATGACTATTCTAGTTGGAGATGCCTTAGGAGTTGATACTTTAGTACAAGAGTTATGTAATAAAGAGAATTATTTTAATGTAATTATATATACCATCACTTCAACACCTAGATATAAAGCCAATCAACAATTTAAAGAGAAAAATATTTTTGTTCCCCAAGAGATAAGAGCTCAAAGAGAGCGACAAACATATAAAGATAAAGCAATGAACAAAGAGTCTATTTTTGCTTTAGTAGTTTGGGATGGGATGAGCAGAGGAAGCTATGCTAATATTATTAGAGCTTTAAGAGGTAATAAACAGGTAAAAGTCTATTATCAAGATATTCATAATTATCTTGAAGCTACAAAAGTAACAATAGCTCAAATTGAGTCTATTTTTAGAGAAAAAAATGGTTATACTACATTGGAAATTATCAGATATTTACAAGATAATGGAATTAAAAGATATAAGCGTTCACAAGATTTAAATAAATTTTTACTTACTCAAAATCTTTTAACCAAAGAGGGAAAAATCTATCAACCAACAAGTAAAAATCCTGAACTATTTATTGTAGAAACATATAGAGGAAAACCTAGTGGGGTTAAGTTTAATAATAATTTTATTACTTGGATAGAAAATAACGAATTATCTTCTCAGCCCCAACAAGCTTTATTTGATTTTTAATTATAAAGGACAAACATGACTCAAAATGAGGGATTACAACTTCTTAGAACTTCTATTAATAATTTGAATGCTCAATTTCATAAAGACCAATGGGAAGCAATTGATGCTTTGGTAAATCATCGTAAAAGAATGCTTGTTGTTGAGCGTACAGGATGGGGGAAAAGCAGTGTTTACTTTATCGCAACTAGGGCTTTGAGAGATAAAGGTTTTGGAGTGACAGTAATTATCTCTCCACTTTTAGCTCTTATGAGAAATCAGATTGTTTCTGCAGAGCGTTTAGGGATTAATGCGGTTACTATTAATTCAACAAATAGTAAAGAGTGGCAACTTATCTCTGGACAACTCTTAGATAATGAAGTTGATGCACTTCTTATATCTCCAGAGCGGTTGGCAAATGAGAATTTTATGGAGACTATATTAACGCCTATATCTGATAAAATAGGGCTTTTAGTCGTAGATGAAGCACACTGCATATCTGACTGGGGACATGATTTTAGACCTGATTATCAAAGAATTACACGAATCTTACAACAGATGCCCCCTACGATACCTATCCTTGCAACCACAGCTACAGCTAATAACCGTGTAGTTGATGATATAGAGAGACAAATTGGTGGAATTGAGACTATTAGAGGTACTCTTGTGAGAGATAGTTTGATTTTACAAAATATTAAGCTTTCAAGTCAAGCTTCAAGATTGGCTTGGATTATTGAGTATATTAATAGTATAGAGGGTACAGGTATCATCTATACTTCAACTATTAGAGATGCGGAAATTGTAGCAAGATGGTTACAAGAGAATAATATATCAGCCTCAGCATATCATGGAAATGTAACACATCAAGATTTTGAAGATAGCAATAGTTACCGTCAACATTTAGAAGAGCAACTTATGAATAATCAAATAAAAGCTCTTGTTGCTACAACTGCTTTGGGTATGGGATATGATAAGCCTGATTTAGGTTTTGTTATCCATTATCAACTTCCTGCTTCTATTGTAGCATACTATCAACAAGTTGGTCGTGCAGGTCGTGCTATTTTGGAGGCAAGAGGTATTTTATTATCAGGTTATGAAGATTCTGATATTCAAGCATTTTTTATAAATTCTGCATTTCCATCAGAAGAACATGTGTTTGAAGTTTTAAATATTTTGGAAAAGAGTAGCGGACTCTCTATGAGAGAAATTGAGGGATTAATAAATCTTAGATATGGACAAATTGAAAAAGTTTTAAAGTATCTTGCTATTCAAAGTCCATCTCCTATTCTTAAAGAAAAAAGCAAATGGTATAGAACACCTATTAACTATAGTATGGATAGAGAAAAAATAGCTTTTTTAACCAATCAAAGAGAAGAAGAGTTTAAAGATATTGAAACTTATATGGAGTCTAAAGAGTGCCTTATGCGTTATTTGAGAGAGACTTTAAATGATACAGATACCAAAGAGTGTGGCAAGTGTGCAAATTGTAATCCATCTAATAGTATGAGTAGCTCTTTTTCGCATGATTTAGGAATAAAAGCTTCTAAATTTTTAAAACACCACGCCATTCCCATAAAGGTAAAAAAACAGTTTCCAAAAGATGCTCTTATTCAATATGGATTCAAAAGTACCATTCCTATAGAGTTACGACACGAAGAGGGAAGAGTTTTGTCCAAATGGATGGATGCAGGATGGGGAAAAACTGTTGCAGATAATAAACATAATAGCTATTTTGATGATGAGCTAGTAGATGCTTTTGTAGATATGATACGAGAGTGGAATCCTACTCCTATGCCAAAATGGATAACTTGCGTGTCCTCTTTGACTCATACACAATTAGTTCCAAGCTTTGCACAAAGAGTAGCAACAAAAATGGGACTTCCTTTTAGAGAGGCAATTATAAAGTGTAAATCCAATCAACCACAAAAAATGATGCATAATAGATTTTATCAATGCCATAATTTAGATGGAGCCTTTGAGATAGTAGATATAGCAGATGAACCTGTATTGCTTATAGATGATATAATTGATTCGGGTTGGACAGTTGCGGTTCTCTCTGCTCTATTGCGTCAAAAAGGCTCAGGAGAAGTTTTTCCTGTGGTATTAAGCTCAACAGCCAATGGATAAAAGATGAATATGCTAACTCCCTCAACACAAGCCATACTCCTGCTCACAAGTTATTTTTCTGAAAATAGAGTTAAAAATATTATCCCATTGAGTGCAGAGGAGTGGGGAGGTTTTGCACAATGGTTACATAAACATAATCTAAAACCTGAAAGTCTCTTAGAAGAGGGTATTGAAACATTACTTAAAGATTGGAGTGATGAGAGCATTACAATCACAAGGCTACAAGCACTCCTAGAAAGAGGTGGAGCATTAGCCTTGGCTATGGAGAAATGGCAAAGAGCAGGTATTTGGGTAATTACTCGTACATCTCCACTCTATCCCCAACAACTAAAGAAAAGACTTCAAAATATCTCTCCAGCTCTTTTGTATGGTATTGGAAATCCTAAACTATTAAATAAGCAATCTCTAGGAGTAGAGAGTATACAAGAGAGTTCCCAAGAGATAAGTAGTCTATTTTGGAAAGCAGGTAGAGAGATAGCAAATGATGGATATATATTAGTAACAGATGAGGTAAATAAGTCAGCTATCAAAGGTGCATTAGAAAATGGAGGCAATAGTATAGTATTTGTAGCCAATAATCTTTTGCAAAAATCTCTTAATGGTGCATATAGAGAAGCTTTGATACAAAATGATTTGGTCTTAGTAAGCTCTTATTATCCTGAATCTGTATTGAGTAGTAATAATGCGTTAGAAACTAGTAGATATATTCAAGCACATGCAACTTCTATGGTGCGTGTAGTTCCAAAGAGTAAAAATCCACCCATACAGTTATCTCTCTTTGATAATGATACACAAGAGTTTACTGATCTATTTTTTAACTTTTTTATATCTCAGTTGCAATATATTCCAAATGATACTTTTAAACCAAAAGAGCTAGAGATACTTTTTAGTCTAAAATCCTCACAAATTACTACTTGGTTAGAAGAAGCCCAAGAGAGAAAAATTATTAAAAGATTAGAGGGTAGAGTAAAGAGGTATCAATTAGTAGAGTAGTCATAGACTCAACTATAAAGGTCTCTCTCTTCAAGCTTTTCTATCTCTTTTATGACATCTGTTGGAAGCATAGCGTAGGAGCTTCCTCTGTATTGTTGTGTGGCTAGAGTGAGTGCGAGTGAAGCAGAGATAGCAGAATCTATCGAGCTATACCCCTGAGCTAATAAAGCACCAATCAAACCACTTAGCACATCACCACTGCCACCTTTGCTTAGTTTTGATGAGCCTAAGGGGTTGATGTAGCATCTTTTATCTTGTGCAATAATACTGTTTGCCCCTTTTAATATCAGTGTTACCTCTGGATAATGGCTACAAAATTGGCGAACAAACTTTAGGCGATTTGCTTGGAGAAAGCTTACTGTTATCTCTTTATCAAAAAGTATTTTCCACAAAGATACAAACTCTTTGGGATGAGGTGTAAGAACGATGGCTCTTTGTGTTTGTTGTAGAAAATCTTTGATGAGTGGAGTATAAAAAATATCTGCATCCAAAATAATGGGTATATTACTATTGAGTATACTTTGTACTCTATAGTTATCATACTCTGTACCAAATCCCATACCAAAAGCTATAGCTGTAGTATTATAAGGAAGTTTGCTATCTTGCATAATAGAGTAAGGGAGCTGGCTTGATGGTTCGCCTACTATAGTGGTTAGACCAACTCCAAACCTTAAGGATGCCATAGCCGAAAGGATGCTAGCCCCCTCTTTGTTACCAGAAAAAACAGCTAAATGACCAAAAGAACCTTTATGTGTGGTTTGGTCTATCCGACTAGGGAGTTTTATATCTTTGGTCTCCAAGAGATAGGTCTCTGTGGGGAGTTCATAGAGCTTACGAGCCACTCCCAAATCTACACAGAGTATCTCCCCTACAAACTCTTTGGCACTATCTGCATACAGAGACTCTTTGAGGGCACCCATCGTGATAGTTATATCTGCTTGAAATGCTAGAGGTAGAGGAGTGCCATCTTGGCTTATGCCTGTAGGAGTATCACATGCTATCTTGAAGCCTTGGAGATGGTTTATCTCTTGGATAAGAGTCTGTGTAGGAGTATCAAGCCCACGACTTAGCCCAGCCCCAAAGAGTGCATCTACAATAATATCTGATTTTATAAGAGTATCTACAACGGTAACCCCTAGCTGTTTTATCCTTTGGTATTGTGTTTTTGCCATAGTAGACTTGACCCCAAAAGGGAGATAGAGTCTAACTCTATACTCTCCAAAGAGCTGTCGAGCGAGTACAATACCATCTGCTCCATTATTGCCCACTCCTGCTACAATAAGCAGTGTAGAGTCTGGTGCAAAATTGGCTTGAATGTACTTTGCCATACCCAAAGAGGCATGTTCCATCAAAATATCTTCTGTTAGATTATACTCTTGGTAGCACCGTTTGTCTAAATGGTAGCATGACTCATAGAGGTTTTGCACTCTTACTCCTTTTTATTTTTTGGTGCTTTGAGAACCACAAAGAAAACTACCAAAATAACAGCATAGACCACATAAGTGATAAGCTCATCTCCTGATGATTGCATTATTTTACCTCCATAAGAGTTTGAGATATTTCTATTGAACCATCTCTTTTCATAAGTTTTGTATATTTTGCCATATTGCTTATAACTATAGGTGTCTCTATATCTTTGCCTAGGGCTTGTATTTTTTTGAGGTTCGCCCTTATAATTGGGTCTCCAATTTTGAGCATAGAACCCTCTGTAGCAATTGCTTCAAATCCATCTCCTGCTAACTCTATTGTATCTATACCAATATGCACAATCACCTCAACACCACTACTATGTTGCATAGAGTAGGCATGAAGTGTGGGAAATAGCTTGGTAAGTTTGCCATCAAAGGGAGCTACAAAAAGCTCTCCACTAGGCACAATAGCCACCCCATCACCCACTATCTTTTGAGCAAAAACAGCATCATTGACATCTTCTAGTGCAATTACTTCTCCTGATACAGGTGCCAAAATTTCTATAGATTTTGTTTTAAATAGTCCAAACATATTCTCCCCCTACTTTTTGCTATTATACTTTAATTTACCATTAATATAAACCTTATAGATAGTAATATCACTATCAAATAGCACTATATTAGCCTCTTTGCCTTGGCTAAGTTCTCCTATTGGTAGATCTAACTTAGAAGCAGGAACAGTAGTAACCATGGCAACTGCTTGGGGTAGGGTGCAGTCAGTATGGTCTTGAAAGTTTTTGATTGCATGATTGAGTTGTAGTACACTTCCTGCTAATACACCACTCTTTAGTGTAGCTTTGTCATTAGAGACTGTGACTTTTTGCCCCCCTAGAGTATACTCTCCTGCACAGATACACCCAGCTCTCATAGCATCGGTAATAAGCATTAGTTTCTCTTTTTTCATACTATAGGCTATTTTGAGCATAGTAGGGTGCGTATGTACCAAATCGGCAATAATATCCGCAGTAATATCACTCTCTAAAATCGCCCCAACCAATCCAACATCACGATGGTGCAAAGACCCCATAGCATTAAAGAGATGCGTCGCATGGCTCACCCCCCACTCAAAGCTCTGATACGCCTCCTCATAGCTACTACTGCTATGCCCTACACTCAAAATAATATGAGGATGCGAGGCTCTAAGAGAGCGAATAAACTCCTTAGCACCCACAAGCTCAGGGGCAAGAGTAATAATACGCACAGCATCCAAATAGGGTTCTAGCCACTCACGCGTAGGCATTTGAGCCAATGAGGCATCTTGGGCTCCTGCTTTTTGAGGATTAATAAAAGGACCCTCTAGGTGAATACCCTCTATCTTGGTGCCTGTAACCGTGTGAGAGTGCAAGATAAGATTATCAAGAGCTTTTATAATATCTTGGGTTGCCATAGTCATAGTAGTCGCTACAATAGAAGTTGTCCCTGTGGCTAAAAGCGTCCTAGAGATAGTCTCTAGGGCTTCAGGAGTAGCATCCATCACATCCGCCCCACCACTGCCATGGATATGCATATCTATAAACCCAGCAGAGACATAAAGCCCACAAGCATCTATCACCGCACACCCCTGTGGAACTGCATCAACTATCCCAATAATAGTCGTATCAAAAAGCAGTATTTTATTCTCTAAAATAGCATCTTTATAGATAATCTTGCCGTTAATAAGTGCTTGAATCATGTGAGAGCCTTTGAAGTATATAGATATTCAAATTATAGCATATCTGTAGGTTGGGTATCACCTAAGTTTCAAATCCCATAGGGAGTGCTTCAAAATAAATTACTATCTGATGTTACGCATATTTAAATTATTTTGAAGTTCAAGGGCAACCACAAGGGATTGCCCCTACGCTTGATTTTTGTAGGTTCGATAAAATAGAACTTACTCATTTTCATGACATAATTCTGTTTCAAATCCCATAGGGAGTGCTTCAAAATGACTAAGATAGTTTGGTTACTTATTTTGGCTTTTCTGTTTCAAATCCCATAGGGAGTGCTTCAAAATATTGGAGAAAATACAAAGCTATAGCTCCTCTATTTGAGTTTCAAATCCCATAGGGAGTGCTTCAAAATAATATTGTAAAAGATGGGGTAATCAAGACTGCTGGTTTCAAATCCCATAGGGAGTGCTTCAAAATTAATGAAGTGTACCTTTCGAGTCATGCACCTTAAGTTTCAAATCCCATAGGGAGTGCTTCAAAATCGAGATAGAAGAGGCTATAGCAGTCAGAAGAGCCATCTAGTTTCAAATCCCATAGGGAGTGCTTCAAAATAATAGATTTCTTCAAAACAAAAGAGCAGATGAATTTGTTTCAAATCCCATAGGGAGTGCTTCAAAATAAGCGTAGAAAAATCAATCGAACAACAATCAAGTTCGTTTCAAATCCCATAGGGAGTGCTTCAAAATGAGTAGAACACCTCTATCAAATAGATTTTAGTGTGTTTCAAATCCCATAGGGAGTGCTTCAAAATAAGATGGATTTCATTACAAAAACCCCCCTGATGATTGTTTCACCCATCTTTATCACCAAATGCGAATTTCAAAAACCCAAAGCCCTAAAATAGGGGGTTTGCAAGGGGTTAGTAGTAAGATTTGAAAAAAATGTAGTGAAA
>JADGDQ010000078.1 GCA_016744805.1 Sulfurovaceae bacterium | reverse complement strand
TGCCCATTCAACAGCTAAATAACTAATCATAGATAAGAATATTGGTATTTCCTCATTTATTAATTTTTTTTGTTCTAAAATATTAAATAATTGAGTTGGAGTATTATAATAATCTCCCTGAAATAATCGTACATCATATTTTTTTGATAAAATAGTTGCTAAATTTAATAAACCATAATTTAAATAAAAATGATTAACTTGATGTACTTTTTTTTGTTCTAGCATACCTGCTGATACAAAAATTGATTCTATTTTTTTCATTTAGATTTTCCTAATTATCTAAGTATAAAACATTTTAATAATAAATAAAATAAAAGTATATGAGAAAGTTGTATTTTGAAAGTTTCATTTAGAAAAAGTTCCACCCCAGAAAAGGGTGAAAAAGAAATCATTAAGCTAATTAAATAGCATTAATAATAGCATTTAAAGTAGCAGATGGTCTCATTGCTTTTTCTGCTAATTCATCATTTGGATGGAAGTAACCACCAATATCTTGTGGGTTTCCTTCAACAGCTAAAAGCTCTTCAATAATTTTTGCTTCATTATCTTTGAGTGCTTGTGCAACTGGTGCAAATTTCTCTGCTAGTTCAGCATTGTCTCCATTTGCTAATGCGTCTGCCCAGTACTGAGCTACGAAGAAGTGTGATGCTTTGTTGTCTGGTTGACCACATTTTCTACCTGGCTCTTTGTTGTTATCAAGGTAACCTTCATTTGCAGTATCTAGTCCAGCAGTCAATGCAGCTAGTTTTTCATCAGAGTGCTTTTGACCGATAAATCTAAGAGACTCTGCAAGTGCTAAGAACTCTCCTAAAGAATCCCATCTTAAGTGACCCTCTGCTAGGAATTGGTCAACATGCTTAGGAGCAGATCCACCAGCACCAGTCTCATACAATCCACCACCAGCAATCAATGGAACAATAGAAAGCATTTTAGCAGATGTACCTAATTCAAGGATTGGGTACATATCTGTAAGGTGATCTCTAAGAACATTTCCTGTAACAGCGATAGTAGTTTTACCTTCTCTTACTCTAGCATTTGTAAATCTAGTAGCATCTGTAACTTTCATAAATTGAATGTCAAGTCCATCAGTATTGTGGTCTTTAAGATATTCATCCACTTTTTTCTTGATTTCAACATCATGCGCTCTATTTTCATCTAACCAGAATATTGCAGGAACGCCTTCTAATCTTGTTCTCTCAGCTGTAAGTCTTACCCAGTCTCTAATTGGAATATCTTTTGTTCTACTCATTCTCCAAATATCACCAGCTTCACACTCAAAACTCATAAGAACTGACCCATCTTCAGCAGTTACAGTAACTGTACCAGCTTCAGCTAATTCAAATGTAGTTGGATGAGAACCATACTCTTCTGCTTTTTGAGCCATAAGACCAATATTTTGCATTGTACCCATTGTAGATACATCATACTGACCATTAGCTACACAATCAGCAACCATTTCAGCATGGAACATAGCATAAGTAGAATCAGGAATAACAGCTACACACTCTACTGCGTCACCATTTCTATCCCACTGCTTACCACCTTCTCTTACAACTACAGGCATAGATGCATCAATAATTACATCGTTTGAAGCGTTAAAGTTTGTTGTACCTTTATCAGAATCAACCATTGCAAGTTTTGGAGAATCAGCATCAAGAGCAGCTTTAAAATCAGCCAAAATTTCAGCTTCATTTGCATGACCTGCAATTTTCTTCTCTAAATCACTCATACCTTGATTTGGTTGCACTTTAAGTTCTGCAAATGTATCAGCGTGTTTAGCAAATACATCTTTGAAGAATACTTGGAAAGCATGACCAAACATAATTGGGTCAGAGATTTTCATCATAGTAGCTTTAAGGTGTAGTGACCATAAAACATCATTTGATTTTGCATCTTCAATTGTTTTTGCATAGAATGCATTAAGTGCTGAAATAGACATAAATGTACCATCAAGAATTTCTGATGCTATAGCGTCAATAGTTGTTAGAGTGTTACCATTTAAAGCAATTGTTACTTTTTGGTCTTTATCACAAGTTACAGACTTTTCATTTGAAAAGAAATCTCCATTACCTTCCATGTGTGCAACATACGACTTTGGATTTTCAGGGAATGCTCTTAGTTTATGAGGATTATTTTGTGCAAATTTCTTAACAGCTTTTGCTGCTCTTCTATCTGAGTTACCTTCTCTTAGTACTGGATTAACAGCAGAACCTAGACAAGTACTATATTTTGCTTGAATAGCTTCTTCTTCTGCATTTGCAGGATTTTCAGGGAAATTAGGAATATCATAACCTTGACCTTGAAGCTCTGCAATACAATCTTTAAGTTGACCAACTGAAGCAGAGATATTTGGAAGTTTAATAATATTTCCATCTTCTTCTAAAACAACTTCACCTAATTTAGATAGTTCATCTTCTGCTAAACCCATAGCTGAAAGAACTCTACCTGCTAATGAAATATCAGAAGTTACTACAGATACTCCTGCTGCTTGTGTAAATGCATTAACGATTGGTAGTAGCGAGTAAGTTGCTAAAGCAGGTGCTTCATCAATTTTTGACCAGATAATTTTTGGTAATTGTGACATATAGGTTTCCTTAAATGTTTAATAATGGTAACGCAATATTATCATTTAAGGTGTGTTAAGTAAATAAAATCAATGTTATCAAAAAATTATCTCTTTTATTTGTTTCTTTCCTACACATATTGGCTCTATTTTGTCAAATATTCCGCAGGAAATCCTACAGGTATGGGTGTTCCTATCTCTGCAAATATCTCTTGGCTATTTTTGAAACGATGCAAAGAGTAAGGTACATAAATAAATCGAGCAGATATTTTTTTATCAAGTTGACTCTTCTCTTCTAAATGTAAGCGAATAGCAGGTGTTGGTTTATCTTTGCTATAGCGTGCTGGCATCATATCAGCAGTTGCCAAGAGGGCTACATCTATATTTGATTCATTCACCCGACCCTTGAAACTTGACTCTAAAAGAGTATAACTCTCTTCATTCGTATACGCCTTATTTTCAACGCTTTTTATATTACCATCGGTATCAAGCATCATTAAAAATGGTCTAAAAGAGAGCTGTTTCTCAATTGATAGTTTTGCCTTAACAACAGCTTTTTCCAGAAGTAACAGAGCCTTTTCCTCACTATTTAACATTCGTATACCTTTTTATTAAGTTTGTAATATAATGATAGTAGATTAGCCTTAATTTCTATATTTTATTTTTCTAAAAATGGCGAAATAGTAACACAATTTTTGATTATATGCACACCAAAGCCTACTTAAACTCTCTAAAACTTAAGTATGGTTATAATCAAGCCAAATTTATAGCAAAGGACAGAGCAACTATGGATGTTCAAATCTATCAATATGATGCAGTTGTTGTCGGAGCAGGTTTAGCAGGACTAGCAGCAGCTAGAGAGTTAACTGCAGCAGGCAAAAAAACAGCAGTCATTACAAAACTTCACCCCTTAAGAAGTCACTCAGGAGCAGCACAAGGAGGCATCAATGCCGCTTTAGGAGCAGACGATAGTATAGAGTTACACGAATTTGATACAGTTAAAGGAAGTGATTACCTAGCTGACCAAGATTGTGTAGAGTTAATGTGTAGTAGTGCACCAGAGACTATTCGCTGGGCAGAGAGAATGGGAGCAGTATTTTCACGAGATGAAAAAGGCGATATTGCTATTAGACCATTTGGTGGACAATCAAAACCTAGAGCTTGTTATGCAAAAGATCGCACAGGTCTTACGCTACTTCAAACTGTCTATGAACAGGCACATAGAGAAGGTATTGAAGTCTTTGATGAGTGGTATGTAGCAGATATTATCTATAAAGATGGTAAAGTATCAGGTGTTGCAGCTTATGATATAAGAACATCTAAACCAGCCATATTCAATGCAAAAGTAACAATGTTTGCAACGGGTGGGTATGGAAGAGCATTTAAAATCAACTCAAATGCACATGCCAATACAGGAGATGCTCTTTCTATAGTTTCAAGAAAGGGTCTCCCTCTTGAAGATATGGAGTTTGTACAGTTTCATCCAAGTGGATTAGGTGGGTCTGGTATTCTTATCTCTGAAGCAGCTAGAGGAGAAGGAGGAAGACTCTTTAACTCTAAAGGCGAAAGATTTATGGAAAAATATGCACCTAATGCTATGGAACTTGCTTCTCGTGATGTAGTAAGCCGTGCAATTACTCAAGAGATTCTTGATGGAAATGGTGTAGGTGCAAACAAAGATGCTGTTAATATTGACTTAACACACCTTGACCCTAATATTATTTTGACAAAACTTCCTGAACTTAGAGAATTAGCAATTACTTTCTTGGGGCAAGATATGCTCAAAGAGCCTATACATATTGCAGCAACAGCACACTACTCTATGGGTGGTATACCTGTGAATATCAACTGCCAAGTACGCAAAAATACAACGGAATTAGTAGAAGGTTTTTATGCTGCTGGTGAGTGTAGTTGTGTGAGTGTGCATGGAGCAAATCGTCTTGGAGCAAACTCTGTATTAGAAGCTCTCTTTTTTGGACGACATGCGGGAGAATCCATAGTTAAAGTAATAGATGATATTGAACTTAGAGAAGCGACTCAAGAGGATGCTAGTAGTATGCTAGAAGAACTCAATCGTGTTAAAACCTCTAATGGTACAGAAAGAGTTCCTGTTTTGCGTGAAGAGTTACAACAAAGTATGACAGATAATGCTGGTGTATTTAGAACAGGAAAATCCTTAGAACTTCAAGTATCTATTATCAAAAAACTTCTAAAAAGATATACTAATATCCGTATAGATGACAAATCAGATGTTTTCAATACAGAATTACAAGAGGCTATTGAGCTTCAACATATGTTGGAGTATTCACTCTTTATTGTTGAGGGTGCATTAGCAAGAGAAGAGAGTCGTGGTGGTCACTTTAGAGATGACTTCCCAACAAGAGATGATGATAAATTCCTCAAACATACCTACTCCTATATGGATGAAAATTATAATATCAAGCATGAATATGTAGATGTTGTTTTAGGTAAGTTTGAAGTTAAAGAAAGAACATACTAAGGAGCCGTTATGAGTAGAACAGACAGTCATAAAAAAGTAACAATTAAGGCTTTTAGATTTAATACCCAAACGGACTATTTGCCTTATTATAAAAGCTATGAGATGGAAGTAGGTCAAGATGACCTAGTTCTTGATCTTCTAAATAAAATTAAATGGGAACATGATGGATCATTTTCATACCGTCGCTCTTGCCGTCATGGTATTTGTGGGGCTTGTGGTATAAAAGTAAATGGGAAACCTGTACTAGCATGTAAAGAAAATGCTATGGATCTGCTGGAACTCTTCAATGATGAGTTAGTCTTTGAACCACAAAGCACCAAAAGAGCTGTAAAAGATATGATTATCGACAAAAAAGACTTTTGGGATAAACATGAAGAGGTGAAGCCTTTTGTAGAGGCAGAAGTACCAACGCATCCAGAGCATGAGAGTACTATGTCTATAGCACAAGCAGAAGCATTCCTTGATGCTGATTACTGTATTCAATGTGGTAATTGCCACTATGCTTGTCCTGCACTCGAAGCGAATGCCGACTACTTAGGTCCTGCTGCGTTGACTGCTGCATTTAGATTTACTATTGACCCTCGTGATGAAGCTGGTGTAGAGAGACTCGAACTTACAGCAGAAGCTAACAAAGGTGTATGGGATTGTGTCAAATGCATGGAGTGTGCTGAAGCGTGTCCAAAAGATATTAATCCTATTGAAAAGATTACAAAACTACACAATATGCAATTTGAACAGAAAGTAGCACGAAGTAATATTGCTACACGCCATGCAGAAGGCTTTGTACGAAGTATCAAAAAACATGGTTTCTTGGATGAGGCGGATATAGTTTTATACTCTGAGGGCTATCTAGGAATGTACAAACATATTGGTACTGCTATCAAAATGCTAAAAGCTGGCAAGATACACTTTACAGATGCATTACCATTTGTTGATAATGTACCTAAATCTAAAAACCTCAGTGAGATTCAAAAACTCATAGAGATTTCACAAACTAATAAGCTATAAGGAGAAGAGATGAGTCAATTACACTATGCACTATTTACAGGTTGTACTGCTAAACAGTCTACACCTGAACTGCTTTCATCTACTCTTGCAGTAGCTGACAAGCTAGGAATCAAAATTACTATTTTGGAAGAGGCTAGCTGTTGTGGAGCAAGTCATCTTCAAGACTTTGATGAATTTCTAGCACATGTACTCAATGCTAGAAATATTTGCTATGCAGAGAAACTTGGATTAACAATGATTACAATCTGTAACACCTGTCAACTCAACTCTGCGATGACAAAACATGCTCTTGATACAGACCCAGAACTAAAAGCAAGAGTTAATGAAAAACTTGCAGAAGTTGGACTAGAATATAAAGGCACAAGTGATATTAAACACTTCCTTTATACGCTTATTGATGAGTATGGTTTGGACAGTATTAAAGATAAAGTAACTACGCCTTTGAGTAGTTTTAATATCGCACCTTTCTATGGTTGTCATAATATCCGTCCTTCAGAATTACATGGTCAGGATAATCCATACAATCCAACTTCACTTGATCAGTTAATTGATGCACTAGAGGGGAATCCTGTTGACTATAATAGTAAAAACAAATGTTGTGGATTCCATGTGGAGCTTCAAGCAAACCATACTAGTGAAGTTTTAGCAGGAAATGCTTTAGTAGATGCTATTGACAACAATGCTGATATGATGGTTACCCCTTGTCCTTTGTGTCATATCAAAATGGATACATATCAAGATAGTATTGGTAAGGTTATGGGTAGAGATGTAGAGCTTCCTGTTTTACATATGCCTCAAATGGTAGCCCTAGCTCTTGGATGTACTCAAAAAGAGATTGGTCTTAATTTTCATGTTACAAAAACAACAGGAATTGAAGCCTAAAATATAAAGATACCCTTTTGGGGTATTTTTTATTTTAGTAAATATTTATCTTCTATATTTTTAGATATAGTTGGTTTACTATAGTAATACC
>JADGDQ010000077.1 GCA_016744805.1 Sulfurovaceae bacterium | reverse complement strand
AAACAAAATACTCTTAAAGAACATTTTATCAATAGTGATAGCAAAGAATCAAGGGATGATGCAGTAATGCAAGCTATAGAAGATGGATATAGACAAGCTGATATAGCTAGATACCTTCAGCTAACTCCATCTATGATTTCTAAGATTGTTGCAATACAAAATAAAAATGACTAAAACAGTAGGCTAGAGCTTAGATATTTCTTCATCACCAATTGCTATAACGCGTCGCTCTAGTCTTGAAATTTCGGCTAGTAAATCTTTGGAGATATAATCTAACTCTGCAAAATATTCTCTACCTAGTTTTTCACTCTCTTTTGTTATTTTTTTCTTCCCTGTAAAGAGCTTAGAGAAAAAGCCTTTATTTTCAACAAGATAATAGAGTTTAAAAATCTTCAAATATGAATCGTGAAGTCTCGCATGGTAGAGTTCTATATTTTCCATACAATCAAGACTATTATTTCTTAGACCATTAAGTCTTTGTGCATCACTATAAAACCACTCACCAAATTTACACTCTGTAGAGTTAATAGGTATAGAACTTTTATCTATTTCTATACCCTCTATAAGATGTTTTGCTTTTTGAACCCAACTAATATGTGCAGCTTTTGCTACTCTTAACTGTTTTAATACTGCCTCTTTTTCCATACTAACTGTACCCCCTTTAGAAATTTTAATTAAGATTAATCATAACCAAAATTTATTAAATAACTGTTAAAAAATATAAATTACTTAAATCAAAATATAGATTTTAGCGTATACAAGGAAACTCCTAGATAACTTTCTGCTTTATTTTCAAATTGTTCTACAAATGATTGAAACTTATCTTTTTTCTTCCATATAGCTATATCTACTTTTGCTAACTCTTTTATTTCTCTTTTGGCTGTAGATTTTACTGCTACCTCATCTATCAATCCTACACTCATAGCTCTTTGGGCAGAGAATATATGGGCATCTGCATACGCCTTAGAGTTATTAATATCAAGACCTCTTGCTGTTGCTACATCTTGAACAAAAAGTGTATAAGCATCAAGCGTTAATTGTTCTAGTTCAGCTCTCTCTTGCTCAGTCCATTCACGCATAGGTGTTCCTGCTTGTTTGTATGTACCTTGTTGCACAATTTGAGGTTTTACCCCTATGGTATCTAACAACTCTTTGATATTCATACTTTCCATAATCACACCTATAGACCCCACAATAGACCCTGGATTAGCTATAATTTTATTTGCATAAATAGAACTATAATAACTCCCACTTGCCATAATTCCACTTGCATACGCAATTACTGGTTTATGTTTTTTGAGTTCTTTAATAGCATAAGATATTTCTATAGACGGCGGTACTGCTCCCCCTGGTGAATTAACTGTAAGAAGTACTCCTTTTATACTAGTATCTTTTTGTGCCTCTTCTATTTGCTTTACCACAGCGTCACTATCCATAATTACTCCAGAGAGTTTAATCTCTTGAAGGTTTGCTGGATTCGTTTGAGCTGTTGGACTTGGGGAAAAGACAAGAAATAATATTAACAAAAATATCATCCCCATAAAATGCTGACCTATCCATTTGATTGTATTACTTATTGCTTTAAACATGCTGTTCTCCTTGAATATAAAGTTGATTTACTTTTTGTGTATGTAATATAGTCCATAATGCTATATCCTCCTCTTGTGTTGGCTTCTCAGGAAGTGTAATAACTGCCAAGTCTGCCTCATATCCCTCTTTGATTTGCCCTATATCTAGCCCCAATATCTCTCCTGCTGTTATAGTCACAGAGTCTATTAAAAGATTTGCTAATACATGAATATCTCCTAGATGATGTAACATCAATGCTGAACGAAGCTCATCAAACAAACTCAAAGAAGTATTAGAACTCAATCCATCTGTAGCTACAGAAAATGAAAGCTTATTCTCTATTAACTTCTCTATTGCTAGTCTTCCGCACCCTAACAAGCGATTAGAGCGAGGACAGTGTGCTACAGAGTGTCCTTGAACTGATAGTTTTTTTAATTCCTTATCATTTGCTTGCACACAGTGTGTAAAGTGTGTAGGGTAGCCATCAAATGCTGATATAAACGCATCAATAGTTGTTATAGCACTCCTTTGATTAAAAAACTTCTCAAAGAACTCTTTGAACTCTCCTGTAGAACTCTCTAACCACTCTCTCTCTGCTGGACTCTCCAAAAGATGTGCAGATACTACACTCTTATACTCTTTAGCTAGTAGTAGTGCTTTTTTAAGCACTATAGGATGTAGTGAATAAGGAGAGTGTATAGCTATACCTGCTGAGACTAAGTTATCTTGATGCTGAGATGATGCCTTAAATCGTTGCAAAAAGTCTTGATAGAGTGCATCTACACTCTGAGGATTACTTCCTATAAGTTCATTAAAAAACACTACTCGTTGTGGTGCTTGAATACATGCTTGCAAATCAAGCCCCAAACTACTAATTGCACCAAAGGTTGTAACCCCACTCTCTAACATCTCATTACACGCTCCAAGAGCCATTTGTGTATCACAACTATTCACAAGAGTCTCTCTATTTTCTATCACAGAATAGAGCCATGGTAAAAAAGAGCCATAATTGAGTGTAGTTTTGTTAGCAGAGAATTCTAAGTGAACATGCGTATTAATAAACCCTGGGTACAAAACACTATTTGGCTTTGTCTCTATATGCTCTGCTTTAGAATATTTTTGTACAATCTCGTCTATGGGAGCAACTAAAACAATCTTCTTTTCAAAGGCTACAGCATAACCTTTTTTAAATTGTCCATCAATATAAGTATAATCGGCTTGAATAATTTTCATTTTATATCTTTAATATTATTTTGATAGTATAATAGCTAAATTCAAAGGAAAATCAAATGTCTAAACTAAATATTCTTATTTCTGCTTCTGAAGTTGTACCATTTGCCAAAAGTGGTGGATTAGCTGATGTTGTAGGTGCATTACCAAAAGCACTCGAAAAATTAGGGCATAGCGTAATAGTAGTAATGCCTAGATACTATATAGTTGATAAACAAAAATACAACCTTACTCCATTAGAAGGTGCATTAGGTGTACAAATGGGTGTGATTGGTGAAGAGTGGGCAGAGGTCTATCAAGGAACCCTCCCTAATAGTACTGTGCCTATATACTTTATTGAGAATGATCATTACTTTGGACGCTCAGGTCTTTATGATGAAGCAGGTGTTGGATTTAATGATAATGATAACCGATTTATTTTTCTCTCAAAAGCTGCTATGCAACTCAGTAAAAAACTCAATTTCAAACCAGATATTATCCATGCTAATGATTGGCATACTGCGGCTATGCCTATACTCCTAAATACTGTCTATGCCAATGACCCACATTTTGCTAATACTGCAAGTATATTAAGTATACACAACTTACAGCATCAAGGTAAATGTTATAAAGGTGCTATGGATGTATTGGCTGTAGGTTGGGAGCGATTTAATCATTATGAACTTGAAGAGCATGATGGGGTGAATCTTCTTAAAGGTGGTATAGTCCATGCAAATGCCATCAATGCTGTAAGCCAAAAATATGCAGAGGAGATTAAAACAGCAGAGTTTGGCTGTGGGCTAGAAGTTACTATGCAAAAACATCAAGAGAAACTTTATGGTATTCTTAATGGTGTAGATTATGAAGAGTGGAGTCCTGCAATAGATGAATTTATACCCAAAAAATATGATGCCAATAAAATAAAAGGCAAAGCAGTTTGTAAAAAAGCACTTCAAAAAGAGTTTAATCTCCCACAAAAAGCAAATATCCCCCTTATTGGTCTTGTTGGTCGTTTAGCAGACCAAAAAGGTATTACAATCTTGGCACAAGCTATTCACAAACTCCTAGAGCTTGATATACAAATTGTACTGTTAGGTACAGGTGAAGCATGGGCAGAAGAGTTCTTTTGTGATATAGCATTACAATATCCTGAAAAATTTGCTTCATTTATTGGATACAAAAATGACTTAGCACATAAAATAGAAGCGGGAAGTGATTTCTTTTTGATGCCTTCACTCTTTGAGCCATGTGGATTAAATCAGATTTATAGTTTGCGTTATGGTACGCTTCCTATTGTTCGTGCTACAGGTGGATTAGATGATACTATAGAAAATTATGAACCATTTACAGGTAATGGAGATGGATTTAAATTTTATGAAGCTACGGATACTGCTTTGTTAAATACTGTTAAATGGGCTGTTGATACTTATTATAATGATAAAAAAGGAATGAAGTTTCTTATTCAAAATGCGATGAAAAAAAGATTTAGCTGGGAAGAATCAGCCAAAGCATACGAACAAATGTATAAAGATGCTATTAATACTAGGTTTGGGGTATAGAGATAACTCTATCACTCGCCCATTGAGCCAAGTCCATATCATGTGTGATTAGGAGTATTCCTACTCTATCAAGGTATCGGACAAGCATTTTCATAACACTCAACTGGATAATATTATCCAAAGCACTTGTAGGCTCATCACAAAGCAACAAATCAGGTTTCATCAGCAACGCACGCAAAATGCTACATCGTTGCAGTTGTCCACCAGAGAGTTGATGAGGGAGCTTAGAAAGAAGTGTAGTATCTATCTGCATCTCTAGGGCTAGTTCTTCTAAGCCCTCTAGGGACGCAACATCTGCTATTTGCTCTTTGATACTGTAGCTAGGATGGAAAGAGCTATAAGGGTCTTGAAAAACCCATGCAATTTTTCCTTTTTGGATACTCCCTTTAAGCGGTTTAAGATTACCAGATATAAGCTCAAAAAGTGTAGATTTACCACTCCCACTCTTACCTACAATAGAAACTATTTCACCTTTTTTCAAAGAGAGATTAAATGTATCATAAAGCAATGTATGCTTATCATACCCAAAATCTAAGCTCTCTATTTCCAAAACTACAGACATCGCCCTAGCCTCTTATCTGTCCATTACCATAAATTTTAAACTTATAAGTTGTAAGTTCATTAATTCCCATAGGACCTCTAGCATGGAGTTTGTTGGTAGAGATACCCACCTCTGCACCAAATCCAAATGATCCACCATCAGTAAAACGGGTACTTGCATTGACATACACACAAGCAGCATCCACACGATCCAAGAATGCTTCAGAGGCACTATAGTTTTGTGTTAATATAGCTTCTGAATGTCCTGAACCAAATTTAGCAATATGTGCTATAGCATCATCTATTCCCTCTACTATTTTAAGATTTAAAATATTTGCAAGCCACTCTGTATCATAATGTTGGTCTGTGGCAAGTTCTACTTCTATAATCTCTTGGACTTCAGGGTCTCCATTAAGCTGTGTATCTTGCTCATTAAAGGCTCTATAAAGTTTTGGTAATATCTCTTTGGCTATAGCTCTATCTACCAAAAGTGTTTCCATAGCATTACAAACCCCTGGTCTTTGGCATTTGGCATTAATAGCTATTTTAATTGCTTCATCACTATTAGCATCAGCATGAATATAAGTATGACAAAGCCCTTTATCATGCTTAACCACAGGTACAGAAGAATTTTTTGATATATATTTAATCAAAGCCTCTCCACCTCTAGGGACTATTAAATCTACAAATTTATCCATCTCAATAAGCTTTGCCACACCCTCACGAGAGCTATCAGGTAACAAAGAAATCATCTCTTTTGGCAAAGAATTTGCTTCTAACACCCCTTGTAATACCTTGGCTATAACTCTATTAGAGTATTCTGCTTCTTTGCCACCCTTCAAAATAGCTACATTCCCACTCTTAAAACACAACGCACCCACATCTGAAGTAACATTAGGGCGAGATTCATAAATCACCCCTACCACACCAATAGGTACAGAAACCTTTTCTATGCGTAAATTATCAGCACTTACCCATCCATCAAGCACTCTCCCTACAGGCTCTTTGAGTCTGGATATATCACGCAAAGAGCTAGCCATACCAGCTATCCTACTCTTATCTAATAACAGTCTATCAAGCAAAGCACTCTCTAGTCCATTACTTTTGCCTGCATCCATATCCTTGCTATTTTCAGCTATTATCTCTTTGTTATTACTCTCTAAAGCATCTGCCATCTCAACTAATATTCTATTCTTAGTAGCACTATCCATAGTAGCCAAACTCTGAGCTGATGCCTTAGCCTTTTGTAAAAATTCTATCATTTACTCTCTCCCATTTTTAAATACAATTATATCACTGCTACAGCTACATCATCATTAACAGGTACACTTACCGTATTATCATTAGTATTTCCATATTCTGATGCAGCAGGTTCACTAGGAGTACTCTCTTCAGATTCTTCCTCAGATGTATCTGGCATAACAATATCTGATTGAGGTAAAAGAATTTCATCTACATCTATAGCAACCTCTTCTTCACTATCAGCAGATGAACTATCACTCTCTTGATCAATATTATCAAAACTTAACTCTTGATCTTCAAAAACAAATGCCTCTTCTACAATATCTTCACTTGTAGGAGAATCTTCTAACTCTTCATTTTCTTCTTCTACTATTTCTTCCTCGTCCTCTTCTTCAGTTTCTTCTTGCTCTTCATTTGGAAGTGATGCTTCAGCTTCACCCTCTTGTGTATCTTCTGATGTTGTTGTTTCTTCCACTTCTTCATCATCTAATAACTCTTCAGTTTCTTCCTCTTCTTCTTCAACATCCTCTTCTGATGCTTCGGCTATCTCTTCTTGTTCTTCATCTGCAACTCTTTCGTCTAATTCACCCTCTTCTACTCCCTCATACTCTTCTAGCATCTCACCCACATGCTCCATAGCTTCATCTTCGGAGACTGCTGTGCGTCCTACTTCTTCTATGACCTCTACTAGCTCCTCTTCGCTCATAGTAGCCAAGTCAATATCACTATCCACAAATGCATCTCGCATCTCTTGAGTGATTACAATATTATCACTACTATCACTATCAAGTGACTGCAAGAGTACCGCCATATTCTCTACATACTCATCATTCATATCAGTTCTATCTACTTGTGCTAAATCTTGCAAGAAGACTTTATCATCACTTGTATCACTCATCATCATACTACCCACAACCAAATCACC
>JADGDQ010000076.1 GCA_016744805.1 Sulfurovaceae bacterium | reverse complement strand
GCACAAATAGGTATCTACAAAGCAGGCGAATGGCTAGAAGAACAAGCTAAAGCCCTACAAGTAGCATATAAACCTCCAACAGCTCTTATTTTGGGTCGAGACCTTATAACACTAGGGCTAAAACCCTCAGAAAAATTCAAAGAAATACTAGAGTTTAGCTATACCCTCCAACTCAATGGAGTAATAAGCAATAAAGAAGAAGCTATTAAAGAAGTTCGGTTACGGTTTGTTAAGTAGATTAAAAAAAAGGATTTTAAAATGAAAATGATTCCAAATAGAAAAATTATCTCATATATAGTAACACTACTCTTTTTGGCTGGATGTGGTCAGTCACAAGTATCCTCTATACAACCTATAAGCAGTATAGATAGATCACAAGTTATTACACTCTATGCACTTGAAAACTATACGGATACACCTAGAGCTGGTATGCGTGCATCTAATATAATTGAAGGTCTTCTTCTTGCAAAAGGCTATCAAGTAGATAACCAAATCAACAAAAATACTCAAAAGATGACACAAGCTCAAAAGAGAGAAGATGCTCGAACCCGCAATAATAGATATATCTTTATAGGTGGTGTAAGTGAGTGGAGATACAAAACAGGTATAGATGGAGAACCTGCTGTGAGTCTTCAATTTAAGCTTATAGATCTTAAAACAGATACTGTCAAATGGAGTGCAGTCGCTTCTGATAGTAGTTGGGGAAATGCTTCTATAGGTACTGTGGCACAAGATCTTATTAGTGATATGCTTAGTGGAAAATAGAGAATAAACTAAGATGTCTATTAGAGATAAAGCCAAAGAGTATTTTTTTAGATATTCTTATATAGAAACTACTATAGTAATAGTTTCCTTTTTGGGGATAGGGTATGCTATAGATCCAGAAGATATTTTTATGCTCAATATGGATTTCTCATTTTTAGCTATTATACTAGCTGTTATCACACTTTTCCATGGTATTTCTAGTGGTTTTCTAGCAATGCTAATACTCGCTATTGTTATGCACTATGCCTATGCAGAGTTTCAATACTTCTATTATCTTAAAGAGTTTATTTTGGTAATGATATATGGTGAGTTTCACTATTATTGGAATCGCATTATTAATCAGCAAAATACAGAAAATAAATTCACAAGAGAAAAACTTTCGCAATTGAGTAAAGCTTTTTATATGCTCAAAATTTCGCATGATCAGATAGAAAAAAGTTATGTAGTCAAACCTATGAGCCTTCGTAACTCTATACTTGAAATCAAAGAAAATCACGAGAGGGATAAATCAAGTAACTACTATCAAGAATTTCTACAACTACTTCAAAAAACACTTAATATAGAGTATGCTTTTTTACTCACTGTGGAAGAATATGAAAATATGTCTGTACTAGTACAGACAGATAGCAGTGAGACTATAGATACAAAAGATCTCCTTATCAAAGACTCCTATCGCAAGCAAATGTCTCTTTATGTAAGTACAGATGGTGCGTATAGTGGAAGTAAGTATTTAGCAAGTATTCCTGCTATGATAAAGGGGGAAATAATAGGTATGCTTGTAATATCAGAAATGCCATTTATGTCCTTTAACAAAGATAATCTTATTTCAGCAACTATCCTTGTCAACTATATGTTTAATGAGATGAAAAAAATGGAAATTATGAAAACTATTGATAATTTTTTACCATTGTTTCAATCAAATTTTCGTTTTGAATCATATCGCTTGCATCATCTTAATAAAAATTTTGCTACAGAAACAACTATGCTTCTATTCAAGTCACATAATAAACTTTCCACACATTTACTTATAGAGGTAATTAAGAAAAATCTACGAACACTTGATATAATGAGTACTATAAAATCAGAAAATTTTGAAATTATTGCTATTCTCTTTCCTTTTGCAGATGCTAGTTCTGTGGATGGGTTTGTAGAGCGGATATATGATAAAGCAGATATTAAAGATGATACAAAACATGTTAGGCATACAAGCATATCAATAGGAGATATTGCATTGATAGAAGAGTTTATAGAAGGTGTTAAATGAATGCCATTTATGAGCAACTTATAGACTCTTTGGCACTCTTTTATCTTGTACACGCTATCATCTCACTCTTCATCTCTATAATTGCTTCAGAGTTTTTAATCTATAAATTCAAAAGTAAACGCATCCAATATATACTCTTTTTTTGGGTATTTAATATTGCATTTCCTATAGTAGGCTACCTAATGACAGCTTGGATAGTCTACTATCTCCTCCGAGTTAAGTATGATAAACAGTTGCAAAATATTCACTCCATCAATATGATAGAATTTGAAAATGAATTCCCTGAGATTAATCGTGTATTTGGAGAAGCCTCTATGGATAAGCTACTCAGTAGTGAAGAGGATACTAATAATTCCTCACTAAAGATGAAGGCACTTGTATCTCTAGCAGACAATACAGGAAAAAGTGATGTTATACTAATCAAAAATCGTCTTTCTGATAAAAATGATGAAATACGGCTCTATAGCTTTGCTATAATTGATAAACTTCAAAGAGGTATTAATGCTCAAATACATGAAAAAATGCAACTATTTGAAGAAGATAAAGACCCAGTAACAAAAGCCAAAAGAGCAGAAGAACTTGCCTATCTTTATTGGGATTTGATATATTATGAACTCGCGGATAGTGACCTCAAAAAATTTATTATACAAGAGGTAAAAAAATACGCACTTATTGCACTAGAGTTTAACCCAGAAAATGAGAAGATAAATGTATTACTAGGGAAAACATATCTCACACAAAATGAAGTAGATACAGCACAAGAGTATTTTACAAAAGCGATAAAGTATGGAATCAATATGGATTTTATCATACCATACTTAGCAGAAATATATTATACTAAAAAGGATTATGCCAAAGTCAAAGAGCTTTTGAGTACAGCAAAAGGATTGCATGTAAATGCTGTTCTTTATCCTCTAATGGTACAGTGGGAGTAACACATGGCATTGATACGAAAGAGTGATGATATTGATATTTTATTCTTAGGAGAAGGAACATACCCCTATATACAAGGTGGTGTCTCTTCTTGGATTCATCAGATTATTAGTGGTATGCCAGATTTGAAGTTTGGTATCATCTTTCTTGGCTCTTTAGAGAGTGAATATGGAGATGTAAAATATGATTTACCTGAGAATTTAGTCCACCTAGAGACACACTATTTATTTACAAACGAAGAGAACACTTTTACTAAAAGACCTAAGCATACAGATGGGTATAAAAGTATTGATGCACTTTATAATTGGTTTCGATCAGGAGAAGGAGCAATGCCTGATGTAATGAAAGATATTGACTTCTATACCAAGAAAATCACTCATGACCAATTTTTACATTCTAAACAATCATGGGATTTTATCACCCAAAAATACACAGAAAATTGTCCAAATCTCCCTTTTATAGACTACTTTTGGACAGTTAAAAATATTCATAGACCAATATGGATACTTGCAGATATTGTCCAAAATATGCCCAAGTGTAAACTCCTACATAGCCCTTCTACAGGATATGCAGGATTTTTGGCATCACTTGCATCATACAATACAAATACACCTTTTATACTCACCGAACATGGAATTTATACAAGAGAACGAAAAATAGATATGCTCACTGCTGACTGGATAAGTTATCAAAAGCCTACACTTTTGAAGCAAGTTGAAGAGTTTAACTATATCAAAGGGATGTGGGTAAGATTTTTTGAACAAATAGGTCTCTTCACTTATAAAAAAGCTGACCATATATTCTCTTTGTTTGCAGGAGCTAGAGAGATACAAGTTAACTTTGGTGCCAAAAGAGCAAAAACAAGAGTTATACCCAATGGTGTGGATGTAGATGGTCTAAAACAAGCCTATTTAGCTAGAAAAGAAGGGATTCCCAAAGTTATTACACTTATTGGAAGAGTTGTTTCTATCAAAGATATTAAAACTTTTATTAGAGCTATTCGTATTGTTGCTAATGAGATAGAAGATATACAAGCTTGGGTAGTAGGTCCATTGGATGAGGATGAACTCTACGCAGATGAGTGTCGCTATATGGTCAAGACACTTAAGCTAGAAAAAAATTTCTTCTTCAAAGGCTTTCAAAATATCAAAGATATACTCCCACAAACTGGTCTACTCACACTCACTTCTGTAAGTGAAGGAATGCCTCTGACTATATTAGAGGGTTATGGGGCTGGTGTGCCCTGTGTTGCTACAGATGTAGGAAGCTGTAGAGATTTAATATATGGAAGTCTCAATGATGAGGATATAGCATTAGGTAAAGCTGGAGAAATCACATCTATAGCCAATCCCTCAGCTCTAGCAGAAAGTTATATCAAGTTTTTAACCAATGAAGTATTATGGAAACAGGCACAGAAATCAGCACTTGATAGAGTGCGTCGTTTCTATAGACAAGATATTTTTTTACAAACCTATCGTGATATTTATAATGAGGTGATGTAGATATGGCTGGTATAGGATTTGAACTCAGACGAATACTAAAAGAAGATAGCTTACTCTCTATAGCAAAAGTATATGGATACTCTGCAATGCTTAGTTCTGGACCTTGGGTAATATCCATAGTTGCTATACTCTTGGTAGGTTTTATTAATATAGCAACGATGAAGTCTGGTGCTAGTGTTGTACAGTTTCAAGTAGTTATCACATACACTATCGCTTTGGCATCAAGTATGGTTGTTACAGGTTTTATTCAGTTACCATTTACCAGATATATAGCAGATGAGATTTTTGCCCATAGAGAGGATGAAGTCCTCCCTGCCTATTATGGTGTACTTGTAGTTATCTGGATTATTGGATTTATCTTTATTCTCCCTGCTACACTATTTATTTTCCCTCTACAGAGCAACTTCTTTATTATAGGAGTTCTCTCTACATTTTTGATGCTTTCAGGTGTATGGGTATCCAATATCTTGGCTGCAAGCCTCAAATACTATCGGACTGTATTGATTGCTTATGCTGTTTCTTATGCACTGATAGTTATATTAGCATACTTTTTTGGTAATAGCTTAGAAAAATTAATATTAATATTTTTTCTAGGAAACTCCTTACTATTGATAGCATTAATTACACTTATCTCCAAATCTTATGAATCTGATAGATTTATCAGTTTTATTTTTTTTAATCATAAAAATTTTTATTGGAGTTTGGGATTTGCAGGGCTTTTTTATAATTTAGGCGTTTGGGTTGATAAGTTTATATTTTGGTATCACCCTCTTACTGGATACCAAGTTTTGGGAAAACTCCATGCCTCAGTTGTTTATGATTTACCTATATTTATTGCGTATCTCTCAATATTACCAGGAATGGCTATCTTCTTCTTTAGATTAGAAGCAGATTTTGCTGAGAAGTATGAACTCTTTTTTGATGCCGTGCGAGATGGTGCAACACTTGAAATCATTAGACGATATAGAACTGATATGAGTGAAATAGTCAGACACTCTATACGAGAGATTATTATGATTCAAAGTATTATGAATGTAATACTCTTTATGATGGCTCCTCAAATATTTTCTTCTCTCCATATTCCCCAGCTCTACCTAGGACTTTTTCATGTATTAACAATAGGAGCACAGTTACAGTTGGGATTTATGTCTGTTATGGCACTGTTGTATTACCTTGATAGAAGAAAGGTAGCCATGTGGCTCTCTATACTATTTTTTCTACTCAATGGTATCTTAACATTTGCTTCTCTTTATATAGGACCTGCAATGTTTGGCTATGGCTATGCTATCTCTTTATTGATAGTATTTATTCTCAGTCTATTTATTTTAAAGCGAGAGCTATGGGAGTTAGATTATGAAACATTTATGTTGCGTTAGGGTTATTACACTCTTTTTTTTACTGCTCTCTAATTTGAGTGCATCATTAGAATCCAAAAGTGCAATAGTTTATTATGGTGAAGATATTCCCTACACTCTTGCTGGTATTCATGACTATATTATAGTACAAGCAGACCACAGCAACACAGCCCGACATGGGTTTAAACTCTATCAAGAAAATATTTATGCCTATATAAGTATTGGTGAATCAGAAAAAGAGCAATCCTATTATAAAGATCTCTCTGTAGAGTGGTTTTTGGGTGAGAATAAATTATGGAATACTAAGGTTATGGATATTAGTAATCAAGAGTATCACAATTTTTTATTTACAAAAGTAATAGACCCTATGGTAAAAAAAGGGTTTAAAAATTTCTTTTTTGATACACTTGACTCCTATCATATTGTTAGTAAAATGGATGAAGATAAAATTAAATTATCCCAAGGTTTAGTAGCATTTATAAAGCAGTTTCACAAACGATACCCAAAAAGTAAACTTATTATCAATAGAGGTTTTGATATTATAGAAGAAGTGCATGAAGTAGTAAATGCAGTATTATTTGAGTCCCTATATAATGGACTCTCCTCCAAAGATTTAAGCTACAGACCCGTAAGTGAAGAAGCTCGTACATGGCTCAAAATACAGATAGAAAAAGTGCAATCTTATAATATACCTCTTATAGCACTAGATTATCTCCCAGAAAATAGTAAAAAAATCGCAAAAAATATCCAAGATATAGAGGCTTTGGGTGTAATACCTTATATAGCCGATAAAGATCTCCATCGTATAGGAAAAAGTAGTAAAAATGCTACCAAAAGAGAAGTCCTTCTACTCTATGATGATACACAGTTTGATGGTACAATTGCTGATGATGCTGTCTACTCTACTGCATTTTTACAACTCTCTATGCCATTAGAGTATATGGGATATATTCCTATACTCAAACCTATATCATTATGGGAACCTACTTCCATAGATACAGATAGATATGCAGGTGCTATTATTTGGCTTAATGGTGAGTATAGTATAGTTCAGCCAAAAGAATTTGAAAAGAAAATAACAGCCCTCTATAATAAAAAAATCAAAATATTATTACTAGAATCTTTAGCTATGGAGAAACATAAGAACTTACTCAAACTACTTCAAATAGATAGTAAAAATATTGATGATGCTGGTATTAAAGTCAAAAAAAGTATAGAGTGTCTTGATGGTTTTGTAGGTTTTGAAATTCATCCCTATATATCTTCATCAAGTGA
>JADGDQ010000017.1 GCA_016744805.1 Sulfurovaceae bacterium | reverse complement strand
CAATATCTCCACCCGCCATAATCATTGTTGACGCTACTACTGAAAGTAATAAACCTTTTTTCATCTCAAACTCCTTGTCTGTTTTGTTTTCGGAGAGAAGTATAACATAGGTTAACTAAGAATGTCAAGGATTTTAATGAAAAATAAACAAAAAGTTAATGATTAATTAATAAAACCTAGAATTTTTTCTTTAGATCACCATTATATATAATATCTTGGGGAGCTAAAGTAGTATCATTGAGCATACTTGGTACTTCACCTGCTTCATTAAGTCTTTTTATCTCATCATCAAGCTGATCCTCTTGATAGGTTTGCATCATATCAGCAGCTATTACATTGGGGGTTGCTTGTATTGCTGTAAGTTTAGCTATATCTTCTTCTACATCTTTCCCCTCTATAGTAATAATAATTTTTCCTGTCTCTTTATCTCCAAAGTGATAATCACATAATTTACTTGTCTCTAAAACCTCTTTGAGAGTTTCATAATTTTCTTGTTTACACTGTACTACTATACTAGATATATTCATGCTATTTCCTTTTATTATTTATTTTATTAATTCCCACATCATAATCTTGGGATCACTACTTGCAGAAAAAAGATATTTCTCATCTAAAAAAATTATTGTATTGAGTGTACTTTTCTGCCCGCTGAGAAGAGCTATTTGTTGCTTTGTTTTTAAGTTATAGATTGCAATATCATTCTCTTCATTTATAGCATAGGCAGCTAATGTAGCACTAGGACTTAGAGCCGTAGCATAAATCAAGAAAGAACCTTCAAAATATCCACCACTACTAGTACTTATTTTATAATAAGAGCCTCTTCTATCTTGCCCTGCTCCTGTAACTATATCTTTTTTAATAGCAACTTTGTAGGTATTGTCAAGGTTTTGTCCTTTTAGTACTTTGGTGACTTTACCCTTTTGTATGTCTATAAGTGATATTTCACCACTTTCACACCCTACAACGGCTCTATCTTTTTGTTCACTAAGGTCAAAATCAGAGAATTTAGATTGACTAATCTGAAAGCGATATACCTCTTTGTTACTATTTAAATCATAAAGCATCACTTCATTTCCAAGGTTTGCTAAAAATAGATGCCTCTCATCAATAAACTTTGCTTTTGCTATAGCTTGTTTATCTTCTACCGAAATAATCTTTTTTGTACTATTTTTTTCGTGGATATATAACTCTCTATATCCTGACTTTGCTTCGCTAAGTAGAAGATATTTACCATTGATATAATCTACAGAAAAAACTTTTGGGTAAATCTCATCACCCATAAAATCTTTTATTTTTGGTAGAGTAATAGTTTTGATAAATTGCTTTGTATGATAATTATATACTTGGAGGGTCCCTTTACCTGTGCCTATATAGAGATGCTTAGAATCAACAACCATATCATAGACATATCCATTTGCCCTAATCTCTTGGCTTGGATTAATTGTTTGTGCTAAAATCCATGTTGAAAAAATAAAAAAAATACTTATTATATGTTTCATTATAGTACTTTCTCTATCTCACTTAATATAATCTTTGCGATTCCTAATTCGTTTTCATCTGTTTGCACACCATAGAGGTCTTCTTGTGAGAGATGAAAATCTTCAAAGGCACTATTTTGTATATATTTTGCAGGGAGTGATTGAACAAGCTCTTTGCCTATAGTCTCTTGAAGTAAGTCTGTTAAATACACCATATAGTTAAAGTCTTCAGGGTCTATATCATCAAACTCGTCAGAGTCTACATCATTAAAATTCTCATCTATAACAATAATGTATCTTAATGCACTTATATCTTCTGGCAATAGAGCAAAAAGTTTTGGGTAATCTAATTTAAGTTGTTCTATCATCTATTATCTCCTCTTGATTAACATTTGGCATTATAGCACCTTGTGTAGGTAAATAGCTAATTGCTTGTGTAGGGCATCGCCCCAAACAGTACCCACATCCCGTACATTTATCTTCATCTATAACAGGATTAAACATACCATTAAATAAAATTGCATCATCAATACATGGTTCTTTACATGAAAAACATATTACGCCATTATGTGCTAGACAACCCTCTATAGAGATACGAAACCGTGCATTAATGTTTTCACTTGTGTTGGTATTGTCTAGGCTAAGTACGCCCAAGGGACAGGCTTTGGCACAATCTTCACAAAAAGTACAGCCAGTCTTGATAAAATTAAGCGTTGGGGTTTTGTCTGCTCGAATAAGAATAATCTCTTGTTCACAAGAAGTAACACAAGCCTGTGACTCACAGGTAGGACACTCACTCTGAAAAAGAGATTCCAAAGAACCATAAGGAGGTCTAACTACAAGATCCTCCTTGGCTACTTTGGTGCTGATAATATCAGCGGGTTTTTTAAATGCGGTAAAAAAGTCGCGACGAGATGCCACTACTCAACACCTTCATTCATAACATCTGCTAAAGATGAACCTGATTTACCTTTACCATCTCCAAAGTCACCTTGGAATGTATTGGCTACAGCTGTTCCAGCTTTTGATTGTGGTGCGTGACACTGAGAACAGTTAAATCTACTATTATTCAATTTTTCTGATTTTTGAGCTTTTGCTACAAGAACATCACTTGTATTCCCTGGTCCCATCTCTTTGCCCTCTTTGAGTACCTTTTCTCCATCCATAACGGTTGTTGGTCTATAGTTGGTGAAGTGAGATGTAGGAATTGGTGTAGCTTTCATTGATGGAGCAACAGCAGGCATATGACAACCTACACATTGGTTATTTGCTGTTGTAATAGGTAAAAGTCCTTCAACACTATGAGGAATCATAGGTGGTGCATTCACAAATGCTCTCTCAAATCTTGTTGAAGCTCCAGGTGCAGGACGACTGTAGTCTGCTTTGTCACCAGTTGTCTCATTAGACTCTTCATAAAGATCTGTTTTTCTTAGCCCCAAAGCCAATTCTGTTACAACTTTTTTGTTTCCTAAATCTTCTTTGGTAATTCTTGTTGCATCAGATGCTTGTGCATTGATGTCAACTATTTTTGTTGCCTCAGCCCCATTAAGGCTTGAAGCCACTAATAGTGCGCTAAGTGTTGCTACTTTAATTAACATTTTCATCGGTTACCTCCAAGTTATTTTTCGTATAGTTACGGATATCAAATCCTAGTGCATCATCATCACAGACATCCACACATCGTCCGCAGTTCGTACACTCTGGCATAATCACAGACTCACTTCGTTTGCCTATCATATTTAATACTTGTACTTCAGGACATATATCCTTACACTTCATACAAAGTGTACAGTTTTCACTAGTATGTGCAACTCTTAATAAGTTATACTTTCCTATAATAGAGTGTACTCCACCTAATGGACATATATGCCCACACCATCCATTTTTGAGAACAAAGAGATCAAATATAAATATTGCTACAAGTAATCCAGCTCCTGCTCCAAAACCAAAGATAACACCACGATTGAGTATAGTAATAGGGCTAATAATTTCAAAAGATGCCAAGCCTGTTATAAAGGAGACAAGCAAAGCTATCACAATCATATAATATCTTAGATTGCGACTTACCCATATCTTTCGCTCTATTTTATCTATATAGAGTTTGCGTCTTAGCCAATTAGCCCCATCTGTTACCATATTAACAGGACAGACCCAAGAACAAAAAGCACGCCCACCAATAATGCCATAAAAGAGTGCAATAATTACCGCCCCTAATAAAACATCTACTGATAAAACAGCTCCAGCTGCGAGCATTTGCAATACAGCAAACGGATCACTTAGAGGCAGTGTACCTAGTATTGAAGAGCTTGATATAGTCCCAGAAAGAAGTGTCCATCCATAAGCATTTGCTCCAAAATAGAGAAATAAAAGAGATAACTGACTTATCCTACGAAGAATAAGGTATTTATAATTATTCATAACTTACCTCCGAATTAAGATAGTCTTCTACTTTTTCTTCACTTCTTTGGGTCTTTGTCGTCATATCTTTTCCTGTTTGTGAAGCAACTCTTTTTTGATCTTTTTGATCCCAGCCTTTCACATAGTGATCACCTGGTTTACCCAAAGCTAATTCCCTAGGTTGGATAAAAATAGCTGGTTTCTCTGTGACACAAGCTTTCTCACAAAGCCCACATCCAGTACAGATATCCATCTCTACAACTGGCTTTAAAAAAGCATGTTTTCCTGTTCGTTCATTTCTTCCATACTCTAGCTTGATAGCTTCATCAAGGAGTGGGCATGCACGATAGCAAGCATCACACTGTATTCCCCAAAAAGCTATACAAGAGTTAGGGTCTACAACAGCAATTCCCATATCCATCATAGTAAAATCAAGTTCATCTTGCTCATTAGTAACCAAAGAAGGATCTAATGCACCTGTAGGACATACAGGGACACAAGGAATATCTTCACACATATAACATGGTACATCAGTAGGAACAAAAAAAGGTGTTCCAATTGTTGCATCATCCTGTGCTTTGGCCATTTTGAGTGTGGCTGGTCTTGGTTTTAGTGTATCTTTATCAATGTTACTCTCTCTGTGAAGACAAGCTTCAGCACAAAGACCACATTTGATACATGTTCTCAAAAAATCTTTTTCTTCAAGAGCTGCAGGAGGTCGTAAAGTAAGAGTAGAACCTTTGGCTTTTTCGGCATAGCCAGCCCAAAGCAACCCTCCCATTACACCCAAACCAGTACCCTGTGCAACGCTAGTTAGAAACCGTCGTCTTGGTGTGATTTGAACTTTTTTAACCTCTTTTTTCACTCTTGAATCCTTTTGTTTGTCTGGTATCATCTATTCTCTTCTTGTTTTAGTGTAAAGCTCTAATCCAAGTCATCCCACGCGAGCTTAAGTTGCGTGAGATTAAAGAAACGATTTATACTTTGTATAGTTTAACAGCACACTTTTTAAAGTCTGTCTGTTTTGACATTGGACAAGTTGCGTCAAGACACACTTTGTTGATAAATACTTTCTCATCAAACCATGGTACAAATACCAATCCTTGTGATGGTCTATTACGACCTCTTGTCTCAACTCTTACTTTAACCTTGCCTCTTCTTGAATCAACCCAGATAAGTTCACCATTTTTGAAGCCTTTTTCTTTGGCATCTTTTGGATTCATATAACATAATGCTTCTGGAACTGCTCTATAAAGCTCTGGAACTCTCATAGTCATAGTACCACTATGCCAATGCTCTAGGACACGACCTGTACAGAGCCACATATCATACTTCTCATCTGGCATTTCAGGAGGATCCATATATGGTCTAGCATAAATTTTTGCTTTATTTGGAAGTGGTTTTTTCTTTTTGTCTTTGATACCTTTTAAGTCACCTTGAGCCAAGGCTTTAGCCAAAGTACCATAGAATGCAAAGTCACCATCTGGATTAGCTTTTGCTGCATACGGATCGTATTTGACATTAAATCTCCACTGTGTCTCTTTGCCATCTACAACTGGCCACTTAAGACCTCTTACTTTGTGATATACTTCAAATGGTGCCAAGTCATGACCATGACCTCTACCAAACTCTGCATACTCCTCAAAGAGATATTCATGAATCATAAAGCCATAACCCTTGAATACTTCGCCATCACTACCTGCAACATTTCTGCTATCACCATTACACTCAGTATTGTCATACCCTTCTTGTGGGAATTTAGTAGTGTCTACTTTATATGATTTAGCTTTTTCATTTGCAAAAAGAATATCATACATAGTTGTATCTTCTGTATATCCCATCTTTTTTGCGTCAGCAATAACATCAGGAAGTACTTTTTTGTTGCGTAGAGTATACTCACCCCAAAGATCTTTTACAGTAAATCTTTTAGAGAGCTCAACCCACTGCCAAGTATCAGACATAGAATCACCTACTGGTAATACTTGCTGTCTCCAGTGCTGTGTTCTTCTCTCTGCATTTCCATACGCTCCCCACTTCTCATAGATCATAGCCGATGGGAGAACAAGGTCAGAAACTTTTGCTGAGATACCAGGATAGCCGTCACTTGTTACAATAAAGTTGTCCATCTCACGAGCAGCCTTAATCCAGTGTGTAGCAGAGGCTGAATCTTGGTAAGGATTACAAACATTTACCCAAGCAAACTTTACAACACCATCTTCAATATCTCTATGAATTTTCATAATGTGCTGGTTACCAACTGGGTTAAGAGTTCCTGCTGGAATCTTCCAACCATTTTCAGTTATTTTTCTATGTTTAGGATTTTTAACCATCATATCTGCTGGTAGTCGGTGACAGAATGTTCCAACTTCTCTCGCTGTACCACATGCACTAGGTTGACCAGTCAATGAGAATGCACCGCTTCCTGGTTTTGCTTGTTTATTGAGCATAAAGTGTACATTATATGCAAGTGTATTTACCCAAGTACCTCTAGTATGTTGGTTCATACCCATAGTCCAGAATGATACTACTTTTCTACCTTTTTCTATATAGAGGTCAGCTAGAGCTTGTAGTTTTTTCTTATACTCTTCAATATCTTCATTTGGATCACCTTTGGTGATTTTAGCTGTATACTCTAATGTATATGGCTCAAGAGATTTTTTATACTCTTCAAAACTAATCTCCCAGTGTTTGAGTGTACCAGGGTTATGTTTCATAGTATCACCCTCTTTGAGTCCATAAGGAGCCAATGCTGGTGCTTCTTTTGCAGATACTTTTTTCTCCATCTCTTTGTCGATAGTCTCCATCTCTAAAGCGGAATATTTACCATCTTTGAGTGATTTTTCGCCTGCTCTACGCATACCATAACCGATATTTGTAGGACTTGCTGCAAATACCATATGCTTTTTAACAAATTCCCAGTCAATGATTTTTTCTGCATCATCTCTCATAACTATTTCACGAGCTACATAATTCCATAGTGCTAAGTCTGTACTTGGAGAGAAGATAATCTCTATATCAGCAAGGTCAGAAGTTCTATGTCTATATGTAGAGATATTAATTACTTTAACTTTATCAGGGTTAGAGAGTTTTCTATCTGTAACTCTTGACCAGAGAATAGGGTGCATCTCTGCCATGTTTGATCCCCAAGAGACTACAGTATCAGTAAGCTCAATATCATCATAACACCCAGATGGCTCATCAATACCAAATGTTTGGTAGAAACCAACAACAGCAGATGCCATACAGTGACGAGCATTAGGATCAATAGCGTTAGAGCGGAATCCACCCTTCATCATCTTCTGTGCAGCATACCCTTCCATAACAGTATATTGACCAGAGGCAAATACCGCTACACCTTCAGGACCACTTGCTTTGAGTGCTTTTTTGATATGGACTTCCATCTCATCAAAAGCTCTTTTCCAACTTACTGGCTTGAATTGACCTTTTTTATCAAACTCACCTTTGTCATTTACTCTTAGAAGAGGAGTTTTAAGTCTATCTGCACCATACATGATTTTTGCATTAAAATACCCTTTAATACAGTTCAAACCTCTGTTAACTGGTGCTGCAGGGTCACCTTTTACTGCAACAATCTTGCCCTCTTTTGTTGCAAGCATAATCCCACATCCAGTACCACAGAAACGACACGCTGCCTTGTCCCATCTCCAGTCCGATTCTGCTTTAGCTGCTTCTGCTTGTGCTTCTTTTGGAATAGAAATCCCTACTGCACCTGCTGCTGCTACCGCTGCTGAATTTTTCAAAAAGTCTCGTCTAGTTACTGACATATAGCCTCCTTTTGTTTTTGCATTTATTTTTAATATATAAGTTACTTATAACTCATCTATTGTATAAATATACCCAAATATCATATCATTAACAATATCATTATAAGTTGATTTAGGTCAACTTCTTAGTAAAAATATTAAGTTTTAATTAAGACTAATTTACTCTTATTTGCTATTTATAGCCTATAAAGTGACAATTATATGACTATTTAACTATTTTAAAATAATTGACGATAACTATAAGCTATGTTATAATCTCCAAACTATTTGTAAGGAGTTATACCAAATGATACATACATCTTTATTATCACTACTATTTTCTACCTCTCTTTGGATTACTAATACTGTAGCCGATACTACTATAGAAAACCTAGCTATTACCCAAACACCAAAAACTGTTATGCTCACGGTTTATAACAATAATCTAGCAATGGTTAATGAAACAAGAACTGCTACTATTAATAAAACTGGCAAAGTAAAACTTATGTATCCAGGGATTCCTAGTTCTATAGATACAAGTTCTGTTATTGCCTCATTCAAACAAAAAGCTACACTATTTTCTCAAAATTACTCTTTTGATGTTATTAGTTATAATTCACTACTCAATCATCATATAGGCAAAAGAGTTCTCTACACAGAAAAAGATGACTCTGTAGAGATCAAAGAGGGGATACTTCTTTCTACCTCACCTCTGCTTATTCGAGAAAAAAATTATGGAGCTATCTATATACCAAACCAGCTCTTTTTTCCTAATATTCCCAAAGATATGGCGGTAAAACCCTCACTTTTTTGGAATATACAAACAGATGCCAAGAAGCTAGATATAGATTTAAAATACCTTACAAAAGATATGAGTTGGAAAAGTGATTATACTCTTAATATTATAGATAACAAAAAGCTAAACCTCAATGCTTGGATTACAATTATCAACAATTCAGGAGCTACCTATACAGATGCAAACATAACAGTTCTTGCAGGAGAAGTACAACAAGTAAACCCTATACCTAAAACAAACATGTATGCCAAAAAGAGACTAAGAAGTACTCCTATGAGTATCAAAAATGAATCTTTTTCTGGTTATCATATTTATAAAATTCCTTTTAAAGAGACAATCAAAAACAGAGAGCAAAAACAGATATCATTTATACAAAAAGAGGATATATCCTATAATAGATATGCTATAAACTCTCAATCATTTCATTTTTCTAATTTTGGAAAAAGAAAACTCAGCTTTAATCAAACAATAGAATTTAGTAATAGTCAAAAAAATAACCTTGGTATCCCTCTACCAAAAGGAACAGTACGAGTCTATCAAGAAGACAAAAGTAAAACTTCTCGTTTTGTAGGGTCTCAAAATATTAGTAACATACCACAAGATGAAAAAGTCAAAATTGTTATAGGTAAACATTTTGATATAGTAGGTACAGAGAGTATTCTAGACTTCAAAGAGACCAAAAGAGAAAAACATATAAGTTATAAAGTAAGCATTAGTAACCACTCAACTAAAGATGAAATTGTTAAACTCAAAAGAAATGTCCCAAAAAATAGTGGAAAACTTACTATCAAAGACAGTTGTAACAACGAGTGTAGTAAAGAAAAAATCTCAGCCTTTACTACTTTGTACTCTCTAAAGCTTAAAGCAAAAGAGAATTATACGCTTAATATATCTTATGATATAAAGAAGTATTAAACTATCCTACAAAACAATAGCTTTAGTCTCGCTAGATACTAAAGCATAATCAAATTACTGACATTACAATTAGGTAGGTTTGGTACTACCAAACGCCAAAGCAAATACACATAGAATAAAAGAAGTTCCAAGCTCTGAAAGCCTCTTCATATCTCATTAAGCTACCAAAATTATTAGGTTTTAGAATAGGGTTTATTTGCTTGGTGAATATAATAAGATAGATTCTGATAGTTATTTAAAGTTGTGATTTAATACACAGTGTTTAAGCTAGATAAATTACTCTTAATTTCAATCCCCTATAACATTTCTGTAGTCAGGTCATACAAATAGGAGCAGCTATTAGATACAATAAAATAGAATGTCTCAATCCCCTATAACATTTCTGTAGTCAGGTCATATTTCTTATTGAACTTTCTCAATTTTCTATATTTTGTCTCAATCCCCTATAACATTTCTGTAGTCAGGTCATCCTATTCCAATTGTAGACGGTGTTTACAATGAATGGGTTTCAATCCCCTATAACATTTCTGTAGTCAGGTCATAGCCTATACATCAGGCTTTGTGAAACTTTTTGGTCTTTTTTATCTAGCTTAACAGTGTGATTTTAGGGAACTTGAGCAAAAAGTTTGTAAATCTCTTTGACTTGTAATTAGGTAGTTTACAAACTTTTGGCTTTTTGAGTACTTAAAGAAAAATAAAAGTTACTTCATCTCTCCTACGCAATATCCATAAGCATCTGCTCGAATGCTTTTTCAAAGGCTAGTAAACCTTCGTTTATTAGTTGAGTGTAGACTCTTTGCATCTCTATATCATTTTTTTCTAAAGTATCAAAATACTCTTCTATCTCTTTTGGGTCAATAGGTAGCTTTGCAGTAGTTGAGGGGTCTTTGATATACTCTTCTATTGTAGCTAATGGAGCTGTATTTACAGTGTGAGGGGCTAGAAGCTCTTTGATATAGTAATCTCCAGCTAATGCATCACCTTTTACTCCTGTACTTGCAAAGAGTGTACGGATGTTTTTTTGCTTGCTACCTTCTACCATCGCATAAATCTTGGCTGCATTTATAATACCTGTGCGAGAAGGTTCTAAGCCTTTTTCTTTGAGCTTGTTATCTAGCAGTCTATCAAAACGACTTACAAATACAGAGATAACTGCTTGGGCTTTAAGTCCTACGCCTTTGGAGAGTTCATCTAATCCTCGACTCATAGCGTCAAGACATTTTTGTGCTTGGTCTGGTGAGAATATAAGTGTGGCATTTACAGAAATACCTATACTCAAAAGTGTATACATAGCCTCATATCCTGCCTCTGTGGCTGGTATTTTTATCATGATATTAGGTTCTGATATAGAAGCAAAAAGTCGTTTTGCCTCAGCAATAGTTGCTTGTGTGTCATTTGCTAAGAATGGATCTACCTCTATGCTAATATATCCATCATTTGAAGTATCATAACATGCTCGTAATTTTTGCGATGCTGTTTTGATGTCTTGTATTGCCATGGCTTCATACTTCTCTTTTGGTGATTTATCACGAAGCATAAATAGTTGTTCTTTATATGCAGGAGAAGTACTAATAGCTGTAGCAAAAATAGCAGGATTGCTTGTAGCACCATTTACAATACCTTTGTCTATAAGTGCTTCAAACTCTTCTTGAAGATAACTCCGCTCTACAAAATCTAACCAAAGTGAAAACCCTAAATTTCTATCAACCATATATATACTCCTTACTAAAAAATCTGACAATCTATCAAATCATAACTGCTCAATCCTAAAACATCACTGAAGCTCGTATAATCTTATTTTTCTAAAAATAGTTTTTTAAACTCTTTTACAGGAATAGCCTTTGAAATAATATACCCTTGAATATAGTTGCAATGAAGTGATTTTAAAAATACAATTTGGTCTTTGTTCTCTACACCTTCGGCAATAACAGAAAAGTTAAACTGTTTGGATATGGCTAAAATAGTTTTAACCAAAGAGGCATCATCTTTGTTTGTTAAAATATTTTGGATAAAACTACGATCAATTTTAAGAGCATCAAATGGTAAATCTTTGAGATATGATAAAGAGGAGTACCCTGTACCAAAGTCATCCATAGCAATACTAAAACCATAAGATTTTAGTATATTCATTTTTTCAATAGTTGTAGAGAGGTTATTAATCACTACAGATTCGGTTAGTTCTAACTCTAAATTTTGTGGATTTATATTATGTGCTTTGGTTATTTGTAGAATATTTTCTATAAAATTTTCTTGATTAAACTGTTTGGCACTTATATTAATAGCTATATTTTTAATATAATTTTGAAGCTCTTTATAGTCACTACAAACTTTTTTGATTACCCACTCTCCTATGTCTAGTATCAAGCCACTCTCTTCTGCATAAGAAATAAATTTATCTGGATAGAGTAGCCCTCGTCTTGGATGATTCCATCTAATAAGTGCTTCACAAGATACTATAGTAGAATTTTGTATCTCCATTATAGGTTGGTAATAGATTTCAAACTGATTATATTTAATAGCCTCACGAATTTCATAATTTAGAGTCATTAACTCTTCTATCTCTCTACTCATCTCTTCTTCAAAAAAACATGTATTGTCTCGTCCTAATTGTTTGGCTCTATACATAGCTATATCTGCTTGTTTTAATACATCATTTATACTATTTTGTTTTTCACTTACTAGCGTAACACCAATGCTTAGTGTAATATGGAGCGTATGCTGTTTTATCTTAATAGGCTTTTTGATTATAGTATGTAATTGTTTGGCTACTTCATGGGCATAATTACTTGATAGAAGCATATTATCACTAATATCTGATAATAAAATAACAAATTCATCACCTCCTAATCGTGCAACTGTATCGTGCGTAGATACAAGTGAAGAGGCTCTTGAAGCAAATATTTGTAAAAGAATATCTCCTATATCATGCCCTAAAGAGTCATTAATATTTTTGAAATAATCAATATCTATAAACAAAATTGCACCAAATCGTTGTTTTACTTTAAGTCTCTCTAGTTGTTCTGTAAGATGCTTATGAAGAGTGAGCCGATTTGCCAAGCCTGTTAAATGGTCATAAAAGGCTTGATACCTTATCTTTTTTTCTGTCTCAATCCGTTTGGTAATATCTTCAACAATTCCTAATCCACCTTTAATATTATTCTCAATATCAAACATAGGCACAGTTTTCATACTAATCCAAATTTTTTCATTTGATATTTTGGTATGATACTCTCCCTCATACAAACCTTTTTTCCCTTGGAGTATAGTAGTAATAGCTGGCATAATGGTCTTATCTTTGATGCTTTTCATATCAAAGTTAATAAGTTCATCTCTCTGGGCTTTAAGTAGTAGTGAAAATGATTGGTTTGCTTCTGTAATAATCAAATTTTTATCATAAGTAAAAATACCTATAGGAACTTCTTTAAAAATAGAAAAAAAGTTTTTTTCATAAAGTTTTAACTCTTTTTGTGCCTGAGTAATAATAATTTTGGAAACTATAACTTCTATAATATTAGAGTAATATCTTCTTGAAAAAACTATTAATAGGAATAAAAAGATAATAATTAAAAGAGCTATTAAAAGATGTAATTGTGTATCTTGGATATACACTATATAACTAAAGGGAAGGAGAAGTATTACTAAATATACTACTATAAAATATCTATAATAAGAAAGACTCATAACAGCTCCTGCTGATATACCAGCTACTATCATAGTTAAAAATGATTGGTGAAATGGCAAATCTTTTGGGAATAATATAAGTAATCCTATACTAAATAGTATAGCTATTATAAGCGAAAAAATTTTAAAACTGATTTCTGCTAAATCTAGAGATATTTTTGGGGAATTTTGTAAAAAAAGCCTTGATATATTAAAACGAACCATAAGTATAAGTGCAATTATGCCTATCCAAGAAATTAAAAAAAGTTGACTACTAATATCCCAAAAGACTATCACAAGTATTATAATATTAATAAATAAACCTATGGCAGACAAAAGAGAGTTCTTTAAAACTAAAGATAATAACTCTTTTCTAACTTGATAATTTTTTTTATTTATAGTAATCATTAGAATATTATATATTTATTCCTCTTAAGACTCTCTCTTTAGATTATAACTACTTTGGATATACTTTCTTATGCATATATTCAAACCAAAATCAGAGTTTACTCGCAATGTTTTAACTCTTATGACAGGTACAACTATAGCCCAAGCTATACCTATAGCTATTAGTCCTATATTAACACGAATCTATACACCTGAAGATTTTGGTATATTTGCACTGTATATGAGTATTGCTTCTATTTTATCTCTTATTGCTACAGGACGCTATGAGTTAGCCATAATGCTTCCCACAAAAGATAAAGATGCTGTGAATATAGTGGCACTCTCTTTGCTTATATCTTTTTTTGTAAGTTTTATAGCCTTGCTTATTGTTTCTGTGTTTAATACTCAAATTACCTCTCTTTTGGGAAATTCTGATATATCTTCTTGGCTCTATTTTATTCCTCTGACTGTTTTATTGACAGGTATCTATCAAAGTTTTAATTATTGGAGTAATCGAAAAAAAGAGTATAAAAGATTGGCTACAAGTAAAGTAATTCAAAGTACCACAACGGCCACAAGTAATCTTAGCATGGGCTTTGCTGGGCTAGGGAGTAGTGGATTAGTTTTGGCAATGGTTTTAGGGCAAGGGGTAGTAGCATCTTTTTTGGCTCAAAGGGTATATAACAAAGATAAATCTATAATCAAAGATATAAATAAAATAAAAATATTAATTATGCTCAAACGATACAAAAAACTCCCCATAGTAAATTTACCAAATGCACTTATTGATGGCATTAGATTATCAAGTATTAGTATCTTAATTGCAAAAAACTTTACAACTGCAAGTTTGGGGCAGTTCTCTTTGGCATGGAAAATAGTCCAAACACCTACAGCCTTAATTGGTGGTTCTCTTTCTCAAGTTTTTTTTCAAAAGATTGCCACGGCAAAAAAAGCTGATTTATATTTTATTGTCAAAAAGTTTCTTTTTAAATCCACTCTTATATCTTTGCCAATTTTTCTCTTTATTTATATTTTTGCAGAAGATATTTTTGCTATAGTATTTGGTCAAGAGTGGAGATTAGCAGGAGAGATAGCTTCTATATTATCTCCTTGGCTTTTTTTTAATTTTTTAACAGTACCTATGGCAAATGTTTTTATTGTTTTGAATAGACAAGAGATTATTTTGCTAGTCTCTCTATTTTATATGTTAATTCCCATTACTATATTACTAACATTACATCAATTTGGTTTTATCTATGTTCTAAATTTAATTTCTCTTTCTATGAGCGTAATATTATTAGTATATATAGGATTGATATTTATTTATACACAAAAGGAAAAAAATAATGGTTTATACTAATCTTACAAAAGATTATTTATCTGGCAAAAATTTTAGTAATGGAGCAAAAATTAGTTTAGATACGAGTAGTACTCTTCTTAATAGGGATGATTATTTATTAAATATTGCAAAAGGTAAAAATATTTTACATGTGGGTTTTGTTGATCATTTACCTCTTCTTGATGCCAAAATAAAAAGAGGAAATTGGCTACATAAAAAACTTATGGATGCAAGTAATATTTGTTATGGTGTAGATATAAACAAAGAAGGCATAGAGTATATTCAAGAGACCTATAAGTATGATAATTTATATGCTCTGGATATTACTCGCGATACTATACCCCAAGAGATAGTAGACACAAAGTTTGATTATATATTAATCCCTGATGTTATCGAACATATAGGAAACCCTGTAGCATTCTTGGAATCTATACAAGAGAGATTCAAAGATAATACAAAAAAGATTATACTCACCACACCCAATGCCTTTCGCTGGAATAATTTTATAAACTCTTTTAAAACTATTGAGGTAATAAATACAGACCATAGATTTTGGTTTACAGCCTTTACTCTTTCCAAAATTGTTACAGATGCTGGGTATAGTATAGATAATCTAGGATATTTTGAACATGGTAGATTAGCTAGAAGACAAATCTTTAAGAAATTTATTTTAAATACCTATCCCTCTTTTAGAGATACTTTGATTATTGAAATTAGTTTAAAATAATGCAGAAGATTATTTTGGTAACAGCACAGTTTCCTTATAGTGGTGGAGAACAGTTTTTGGAGACAGAGATTGAGTATTATCACAAGAGAGAACTCACACTCTTACCAAGAATCAAAAGAGATAGAGCCATAGAGATAGCAGAAGATATTAGAGTAGATGATTTCTTGGTAGAGCATAGTCGTCAAAAAAGTAGGATTAGCTATCTTCTAAAGTCTCTAAAACGCAAACTTTTTTATAAAGAACTCTTCTTGGAGAATTTTTTGAATATAAAGAAGTTTAAAATATTTTTATCTTCACTCTATACTTATGAGATGTATTATGAGATATTTGATAGCTATTTTAGCAGAGAGCAAAATACAAAAGAGCTTCTTATCTATACCTATTGGCACAGTGAAGCAACTTATGCCTTGCAGAGCCTCAAAGAGAAGTATCAATATAGACTTATTAGCAGAATACATGGTGGAGATTTATATCAAGAGAGACGACTCTTTGGCTATATGCCTCTTAAAAAACATTTTACCCATAATATAGATACGCTTTATACTATTACGCAGAGTGCAAATAGCTACCTTGAAACTACTTATGGTTTTGATAAGAATATTTTAAAAGTGAGTAGGTTAGGTGTAAGAGATAGAAATATTATTACAAAAAGTAGTGCTAAAAACTCTTTAAATATTGTCTCTTGTTCTTCTTTGATAGAAGTCAAACAGGTTTCTAAGATTATTAAAAGTCTAAAAATTATTGCGTTAGAGATGAAAGATATTACATTTAATTGGACACATATAGGAGATGGTCTCTTATATGATAAGTTAGTAGCACTAGCAAAAGAAGAATTAGAGAGTAGAGAGAATATAGAGTATAGCTTTGTTGGAAACTATTCAAATGAAAAAGTATATGCGTTTTACTTAGAAAATCAAGTAGATGTTTTTTTGAATGTGAGCCTCTCAGAAGGTGTTCCTGTTTCGATTATGGAGGCTATGAGTTGTCATATTCCTATAATTGCTCCTAATGTTGGTGGGATTAAAGATATGATTACATCTAAAGAGAATGGTCTATTATTAAGTAGTAAAGGGAGTATAGAAGAGATAGTTACGGCTCTTAGTAGAGTAAGTTTTTTTAAAGAAGAAAATATTAGAGAAAATGCCTATAGAGTTTTTTTAGAAAAATATAATGCAGATACAAACTATACTCTATTTGTAGAAAATATATAAGAGGAGTATACCCCTATGAAAAGTGTAATATCCGTGGTACTCAATAACTTTACCAATGATAGCAGAGTACTCAAAGAGAGTATATCTTTGCAAAATGCAGGTTATAAAGTTACAGTAATAGCACTGCATCAAGAAGCCCTTAAAGAACAAGAGAGAGTACAAGAGATAGCTGTACATCGCATAAAGCTCAAAAGTCGCAGTTGGTCAAAAAACAAAATGGTACAACTTATAAAATATTTTGAGTTTCTCTATAGAGCGGTTAAAGAGTATAAAAAAAGTGATATTATCCACTGTAATGACCTCAACGCTCTGCCTGTAGGTGTAGTGATTAAAAAGTTTTATAACAAAGATGCCAAAATAGTTTATGATGCCCACGAGTATGAGAGACAGATGAATGGACTAAAGGGCATTAATAAAAAGCTTGTAGCTTGGCTAGAGAGGAGTCTTATTGGATATGCTGATAGAGTGATTACTGTTAGTGACGCTATTGCTTGTGAGTATGTACGGCTCTATAATATACCTAAACCTGCACTTGTACTCAATACGCCTCTATTGAATCAAATAGAAAAAAAAGATATATTTAGAGAAGTTTTTAATATACCCCAAAATAAAACAATCTTTTTATACCAAGGAACTCTTAGCAAAGGTCGTGGTATAGAGATAGTACTAGAGACATTTAAAAAGCTAGATACTATTATAATCTTTATGGGCTATGGAGTCTTAGAAGAGCTAATAGTTAGTGCCTCCAAAGAGTACTCTAATATCTATTTTCACAAAGCTGTATCTCCTAAGATTTTATTAGACTACACATCAAGTGCAGATTTTGGTATCTCTACTATTGAAGACACCTGTTTGAGTTATAGATACTCTTTGCCTAATAAGATGTTTGAATATATGATGGCTGATATACCGTTGATAGTCTCTAATCTGCCAGAGATGAAAAAGGTTGTAGAAGATAATAGCATTGGTGTAGTCCTTAGAGAAAACTCAATAGAGGGTATTACCCAGGCCATAGAACAAGCCTGTTGCTTAGATAAAGAAGAGTTAGCATCCAATCTCCAAAAAGCCAAAAAAATATATAATTGGGAAAATCAAGAAAAAATACTTTTAGAGGTGTATCATGGACTATAATATTACTCATCTCACTTCTGCACACCCACGATATGATACGCGTATATTTATCAAAGAGTGTGTAACTCTAGCCAAGGTAGAGAACTATAGGGTTCATTTAGTAGTTGCCGATGGATTAGGGTATGAACAAAAAGAGGGCGTAACTATTTTTGATGTGGGGCTTATCAAAGGTAGACTTAACCGTATACTCAAAACTACCAAAAAGATTTTAATACAAGCCCTAGAGCTTAAGAGTGATATATATCATATTCATGACCCAGAACTTATACCTATAGGGCTAAAGCTCAAAAAAGAAGGCAAAATAGTTATCTTTGATGCACACGAAGATGTTCCCAAACAGATAATGGCAAAACACTACCTCAATGCTTTTAGCAAAAAGATACTCTCTTCTCTCTATGCTAAGTATGAAATTTTTGCTTTAAAGAAGTTTGATTTTGTAGTAGGAGCTACACCTATTATACGAGATAAATTTCTCTCTTATGGTATACAAAGCCAAGATATTAATAACTTTCCTATTCTTGATGAGTTTATAGCCTTAAAGCCAAAATTTGATAGAGATACTATCTGTTATATTGGTCTCCTCTATGAAAGCAGAGGTATTGAACAGCTTGTACGGGCTATAGAAGATTTGGATATTACACTTATTATTGCAGGGAAGTTTTATGATACTCAATATGAAGAGTATATTAGGTCTTTAAAAGGGTGGCAAAAAGTTGACTTTAGAGGTTTTGTAGAGAGAGATGAGGTCAAAGAGATACTCAATAGTTCTCTAGCAGGAGTGGTTACTCTGCATCCTACCCCTAGCTACAAAGAGGCCTATCCTGTAAAGATGTTTGAGTATATGAGTGCTTCTATTGCTGTAGTCTCTTCAGATTTTACACTTTATAAAGAGCTTTTGGGTAATAGTGGTATCTGTGTAGACCCTTTGGATATTACAGAGATTAAAGAGGCTATTGTAACGATTTGTAAGAATAAAAAACAAACTAAACTCTATGGAAAAAATGGGAGAGAGAGAATCTTGCAACAGTATAATTGGGATATTGAAGCTCAAAAATTTTTAGAGTTGTATAAAAATCTCTTTATTTCTAGCTAGGACTCTGTCATCCAAAAATCACTTCATTCTATGCAAGAGATTAAGAGAGAGTTTTTTATCAAATAAATTTTTTAATGAATAAATAGCTCTTGGTACTTCTATATCGTAAGAAAACTCTATATAGCTCTATTGAGAACTATTTAGTTTTAAAACATATCTTATAAAATTATGCTAAAATTTATATTATGAAGCAAAAAATATTTCTCTTTTTACTGTTTTCTTTTCTTCTAAAGTCTGAAGATTTTATCACTCAAGATATTATAAATAAAGCTGGAAAAAAATATGGGAAATTTGCAAAAAATCGTTTTACTTATATCAAGAATGAAATTATAGATAAAATCAAAGATAAACCAGAACGAATAAAACTTAATTTTATTAATAGTGAAATGAATAGAATCAAGTATGCTTCTGATCAAAAAACATATTCCAAAAATGATTATTGGGCTACACCCTATGAATTTATTGGTAAAAATAAAGGTGATTGTGAAGATTATGTGATTGCTAAATACTATTTACTCAAAGAGATAGGTGTTGATCCCAAAAAAATGAAATTTCTTTATGTTATCTATAAAAATAGAAGAGGTCAAAAATCAAATCATATGGTCTTAGCATATCTTACAAGACCAGACCCTAAAAGTAGGGAAGATTATTTGCTATTAGATAATACGAACCTCTTAGTACTTCCTGCATCAAAACGAAAAGATATAGTACAAATTATTGCTATTGTTAATGGTGAAACTGGTTCTAAGTCAAAAAAATGGAAACAACTGGAAAAAGATATAAAAAGGAAAAAATTATGACACTCTATAAACAGATAACTCTTATGATAGTAATTATTATTATTTTAATGCTTGCAACTATTATGACTATCAATTATAACACTTCCAAAAAATATATGGAGGATGAACTCTACAAAAGTACAGTGAATAGTCTTCTTGCTATCTCTAATAGATTAGCTCAAAATGGTGTAGAAAAAAATTATATACAAGGTATTATTGATTCAGAATTTGATAGTGGATATTATCAAACTATTGAATTTGTATCAAATGACAATAACTGGACATATAAACAATCATATAAAGATAAATACGAAGATATTCCAAAGTGGTTTATAGATTTTGCAGATATAGAACAAAAAATGATAAGCAAAGATATTTTTTGGAATTGGTATATGGTTGGAAAGCTCTCTTTGCAAGTTGAGCTTAGTACACTGTATAAAACACTCTATGAGACTTTTATACAATTGATGTATATTTTTCTTGTTATTATTATACTCTCCTCTTTAATTTTTGGTATCTTATTAAAAATCATATTAAGACCACTTATAGATATACAAAAACAAGCTGATGCTATTTCTCATCATGAGTATATTATCCAAAAAAATATACCAAAAACAGCAGAGCTACGAGATGTTGTTCTCTCTATGAATACTATGGTACAAAAGATTGAATTTATGTTTAATAGTGTAAATAATCAGCTTAGTCAACAAAAAATAAATAGCTATACAGATAATCTTACCAAACTTAAAACCCGTGAATATCTTATAGATAGACTCCCTGAATACCTTAAATTAGATGCTGAAGTAAGTTCAGGTGTTAATATAATGATTAGTATTAGTGGTATGATAGAGACAAATAAAAAAATAGGAAGAAAAAAAGCTGATACACTTTATATAACAATAGCTGATATCTTTACAGATGAGATGAAAAATTTTAATGATATTATTATCGCACGAATGAATGGAACAGAGTTTAATATATTTATACCCAACTACTCTATAGATACGATTAAAGAACAGATTGTATCTATCAAGAAAAGAGCTAATGATAGTATGAAAAGTTATAATACAAATGCTTCTACTTTGTATCTTTCCTTAGGTGTTTGTGAGTATAATCATACACAAACCATAAATGAACTACTCTCACTCACAGATAATGCTTTACAAAAAGCAAAAAATAACTATTGTCATATATATTATCAAACACTTACAAATAATTTTGAAATACAGGGCAAAGATAAATGGCGAGAACTTTTCAAGCAATCTTTGGAAAATGAGTCATTCTCTTTTGTTACCAATGATGTTATAAATACAAAAACAGATCAACAATATCATAGTGTTATAAATATAGTTATGGAGACTACAGAAAAAAAATATGTTTATGAAGAGTTTATGCCTTTGGCTATAGAATTTGGATTAAGTTCTAAAATATATACACAAGTTATATCTAAAATACTTAGTAACAAAGATGAAGAGTTAGCTTCTAATAATATACTAAGACTCCCTTATGAATATTTATATTCAAAAAGTTCTTATAAAAATATAAAAAAGTTGTGTTTACTATTTTCATCTAAAACTCAGCACTCATTAACACTTGAAATATCAGATAAATTTATTAGAAAAAATCCTATTTTAATAGAGGCCTATAAAGGTTTACTCCATACGCATAATATCTCTTTAGGTATTTTTGAATTTATAGGTGAAGGTGAAAATTACCAATATCTTAGGAAACTTGATCCAGACTATATCAAAATGAATACCTCATTTTTACTCTCACGAACTCCAGAAGAACTTTTATCACTTCAGACCCTTATGAAAACACTTAATATTGTTCCTATTGCTACTGAAGTAGAAGATGAAAGCACAATAAACACTCTTAAAACACTAGAGATATATACAATGCAAGGATCTCATGTAGATTTAGCACACCACTAAGATAAAAAATTTTATAACTTTAGATATAATTATTTAAATAATAAGGAGAATAGATGAATAGAACATTTGATATGTTTTTGGAGACAGAAGTTCCTAAAGATGAATTAATTATTTCTCGTACAGATTTGAGTGGAAAGATAACTTATGTCAATGAAACTTTTGCAGATATTTCTGGATATGAACCTGAAGAACTCATAGGCAAACCCCATAATATTATAAGACATCCAGATATGCCTCAATCAGTTTTTGCTAATTTATGGGCTACACTCCAAAGAGGTGAGAGTTGGGAAGGGTATGTTAAAAATATTCGTAAAGACTCTGGGTATTATTGGGTTTTTGCTAGAGTTTCGATGCTAGTAAAAGATGGAAAGGTTATAGAATACAAATCTGTAAGAGAACCTATCTCTACAGCCAAAAAAATAGAGATGCAAAATCTATATGATACACAACGAAGCCAAGAAGAGGGAAGAAGTAGAGTTGTTATGTATGTCCCAAATGACAAACTAGCACAACTCAAAGAGTTTGAAATATAATACAATATGTACCCAAAATAAATTTGGGTACACTCTTTTTAGTGGTCAGCGTCTAGATTAAATACTTTTGTTCCTACATAATACATAGCAATACAAAGCCCAACACCACCTAGAGAAATCATTATCTCTGTAGCTGATGGGAAATAGTGAATCCACTCAGGAGCTAATTGATATTCTCTAATTTTCATCATCTGAAGAGGTTTTAATTGGGTATCATGCACTAGGTTATATCGCATAAAAAAGATACCAACCATACCAGCTAAAGAGACCCAAACAAGTAAAACATGTGATTTACCAAAGTCTTTGAGTATCACAATCAAAGGTATTACCATAGCAAGTATCACCTCTGCCCAAAATGTCCAAGAACCTAAAATATGTAAGGCTACATCTGCACGGTTTGGCATACCACCATAAATATCTGTAAGCATCTTCCAAGTTACAAAAAAGATAAGAATAGAGATAAGTAGGGCTTGGATTTTGGCTAATCCTGTAAGCATAGTTTTAACGGCTTCGGGAAATACATTTTTATATCGAATACCCATAATGATAAATGCTATAAATATACCTGTAATAAATGCTGTTAAGATAAAATATGTTGGGTAAAAGACACCATTAGAGATAGGTCTTGCATTCAAAAATCCAAATACTGAACCAAGGTTAGAGTGTGCAGCAAGACCCACTAAAAGTCCTGATAGACCAAATATTTTTGCCATTTTCATATCATTTTTGAGTAAGAATACAAACTCTATAATCATAAATGTCAAATAGATACCATACAGCGTACCCATCCACCATATAGCAGAAGTAAGCCCCGGAGAGAGAACATTGTATATCATCATAGTTACAGGATGCCCTATCTCAAAAGCGATAACTGCAAACCCTGCTAGGATAGTAACTATAGAGCCAAAAATAGCCCGTTTGGCGATAAGCTCATAATCTTTAAATCCAAATACATCTCCTAAAGACCCAACGATACAGAGACCAGTTGAACTAACAACAAAGAAGATATATACAGCAATAAGTAGTCCCCATGGATGCTCTCTTGTTACATTGTATGCATGATGACCTTGGCTTAGGTATATTGCAACACCCACAACAAACATTGCTATAAAAGCCAGTGTAAGGACAGCAATAAAATTATTTCTAGGTGTTTTCTCAAAGTCTACTAAATCTTTGATACTTACTTTATTTACAGGAATAGTAAAGACAAATTCTTTTGCTTTAGCTATAAAGCTTTGTTCTTGTACAGCATCAGCCGTTATTGTAGTTTCACTCATTACAGACTCCTTATGTTAGATAGTATAATTTTGGTTTTGTACCCAAATGAGCTTTGAGTGAAAAGTGTTCGCGTGTACGAAGAAGTTCACTAATCTCACTCTCAGGGTCATCAAGGTCACCAAATGTTCTTACTTTTGTAGGACAAGTATTTTGACAAGCTGTTGTTGTTTCACCACGAGCTACTCGTGTATCACTACAAAAATTACACTTATCTACAGTCATAGTCCTATCATCTACATATCGAGCATCATAAGGACAAGCATTCATACAGTAGCTACATAAAATACACTTATCAGGGTCTACTCTCACAACACTATTTTCATCATAATAAGTAGCATTTGTAGGACATACTGACTGACAAGGAGCATCATCACAGTGTTGACACTGACTAGGCATAAAAGTAGCTGATACTATATCAAGTAGTGGCCACTCTCCATCTACATCATTAGCACCAACCCAAATTCTATGTTTGTCTGCACCTAATAAGACACCATTTTCCTCTTTACAGGCTACTTCACAAGCTTTACAATTGATACAATTTTTGTAATCAAGAGCCATTCCATATCTAGCCATCACTATACCTTTCTTATTTCTACATTGGTTTCATGCATTGAGGATGCACCATATACAGGCTCTATAATATCCTCTATAACTGCATTATCATTTCCACCATTTTTATATGCCCAAGTCAATGCTTCACTCTCTTCTCCAAATCCATGTACAAAAAAGACTGTATTTGGACCTATCTTTTCAGTTGGGTAGGCTCTAAGTGTTGTTTTTCCTACTTTACTAGAGACCTCTATCATATCTCCAAACTCTATATTTCTTTTTTTGGCAACTCTTCTATTAATCCATATATAGTTCTCATGCATAAGGTCTCGAAGCATAATATTATTTGCTGTTCCACTTTGAGTAAATTGAGCATGACGACCTGTAAGGAGTCTAAATTTCCCTTCAGGGACTGTAAAGAGGTACTGCTCATGCCACATTGGCATAGAATCAACACCTTTTTTTGTAAGGTTAGGCAAATAACACTCTACCTTGTTGGTATTAGTTTTTGCTCGTCCACCGTTTACTGTATATGATTTGTGTTTTTCTGGATAATATTGATGTTCATTTCCTGAGAGCTTTTTGAAGTATTTGTCCATATCAGGATAAAAAACACCATTATCTCTAAGAGATTTTACGGCATCTTTACCGTAAGTACCTTGAACCATTTGTTGATTAATATATTCCTGAGAGTGTTCAAATGGCTTATGAAGATTAAACTCCTCATACACCTCTGCTTCTCTCTCTTTGGCTGTTTTGCCATTAAGATTTGCTAATTCATCTCGTATATCTGCATCATACTTTTTACTTATATCAAAAAGAGGCTTTGAGATTTTTTGTGTTAATCCACCCATTATCTCGATCACTGGTTTTGTATCAAACATGGGTTCTAATACTTTGTTTCGTTGTGCAATAGAAGGCTCAATCCCACCAAAAGTTTTGACTGGGTCTGTTCGCTCTAGATAGTGACACTCAGGAAGTACTACATCAGCATACATCACAGAATCACTAGGCATAGTATCAATAGCTACAACTAAGTCCATTCTTTTAAACATCTGTGCCGTCTTGGCACTGTTTGGCATATTCATCATAGGATTGTGCTTATAGATAAACATTCCTCTTACTTTATAAGGCATTTTATTTTCAAGGTATCTATTACGCCAACCAACCCAAGAACCACCACCACTTACAACAGCACAGTCAGAATATCCTACCTGCCCTTTGGTTCTCTCTACTTTGTTAACAGCCCTTGCTTTTGCTCTCTCATAAATAGGCTCTAGCCCTTCATGTGGGTCAAGTTTGAGTTTGCTACCAAATACCAAACCACCTTTAGTATCAATCCCTCCACTTAATCCTTGGAATATTGCCATAGCTCTACGAAGTTGAAAATCATTATTAGAGAATGTACTTCTTCTTCCTGGATAGTAGATTGCTTTTGGAGCGTGAGCCATAAAGTCTCTAGCAATTTGATAAATATCTTTTGCTTGAATCCCTGTAATTTTTTCTGCCCACTCTGGTGTATAGTTATTATCAAGAATATTGATTTTATATTTATCAAACCCATTTACATGTTTTGCTACATACTCTTTGTTATAGAGTTCTTCTTTGATAACTACAAAAGTCAATGCTAATACAAATGCCAAGTCAGTCCCTGGGTTAATAGCTAGCCACTTATCTGCTTTTGCTGCGGTATTGGTAAACCTAGGGTCAATACAGATAAGCTTTGCACCTCTGCCTTTTGTTCTTTTGAATATATCCATAGTATCAGGAGTTACTATAGCTTCTGCTCTATTTGCTCCTGCCATAATAATATACTCTGCATTTTCCAAATCAGACTCTGGGTATCCACCAAGTGTCACACCATATCCAGATACAACTGTTTGCAGACATAAAGAGGCGTGATTGAGCCAGTTGGATGAACCAAAAGCAGAGTAGAAAGTCTTAAAGGTATGCTCTGCCATCCCCTCACCAGCACAAAAAAGAAATGATGATCTATTATCTTGTTCCTCTTCTAGAATTTTACCCATACCTGGAAACTTATCTGTACCATTCAAAATAGCATCGTATGCTTCAGCCCAAGAGACTTTTTTGAATTTACCCTCACCCTTTTCGCCTACTCTAATCATAGGAGACTTTAATCTATCTGGGTCATATAGTGCTTGTATCCCTGCATTTCCTCTAGGACAAAGCATATTTTTTGACTTAGGAAAAAGTGGATTTGGATTAAGTTTGGTTACTATACCATCTTCAACTCGTGCAAGTGCTGCACATTTGTTTACACACATTTCACATAGCGTAGCCACCTCTGTAGCTTTACTTGTACCTGTTTTTGTAGTAACAGAAAGTTCACCTTTCTCTTCTCCATGACCTGCTAAAAGATTAGTAACTCCCACGCTAGCCCCACCAACAACACTCATAGCTACACTACCCTGAAGAAATCTTCTTCTTGATACTTCCACCTGCATCAGCACTCCTTTGTAGTTAAATATAATAACCATTTAAATAGGAGTAAAATTCTCCTATTAATAAGTTTATCTTATAGTCTATTAAAGTATCGCTTATAAATTACTTTATAATCTATAATTAACAAGATTTTATATTATGAAGAGCAACTTAATTTTTGATTTTTAAATTTATTTGGTGTAGCTTCTGCCCATCTGTTATATTCTATATGTTCGCTAAAAGGGGTTTGTGCTATTTCAAAAAGAGCGTTAAAAAGAGTATAATCACCCTCTTCAATCCCCTCAATTGCTTCTTGTATCATATAATTTTTAAGTACATATTTAGGGTTCTTTTTAAGCATTTTCTCTCTTCTTACTTCTTTGGAAAAACTATTATACTCTACTCTTTCATCATAATCATCAATCCAATCATGCATAGGTTGATGGTATAAACCTAGCTTCAACAGCTCTGTTCTATCTCCTTGATAATGGCTCAATGTCCTAAAAAAGAGTGTATAATCAATTTGTAATAGTTGTAACATCTCTAACATTTTTTTAATAAATGCAAAGTCTCTCTCTTGTATAGATTCAATACCTATCTTTTCACCCATAATATGTAAAAACTCTTTTGAGTAAATTGTTCCAAAATTTAATAATACTTTTTCCATTTGAGCTATTGATACAAGAGGAGAAAATGCAATCATAAGAGCCTTAAGGTTCCATTGGGCTATATGTGGTTGATTCCCAAAACTGTAGCGTCCATCTCTATCTGTATGATTACAGATAAAATTTGTATCATAATCATCTAAAAATGCATAAGGACCATAATCAATACTTAATCCTGCTATAGACATATTATCTGTATTCATTACACCATGGTTAAAGCCCACAGACTGCCAATGAGCCAAAAGTTTGGCAGTTTTTTCTACTATTTCAGTAAAAAGCTTTAGATAAAGATTAGGAGTATCTGCAAGATGAGGAAAAGACTCTGCTATAGTATAATCTACAAGAGCCTCTAACTCTTTATATTTTTTCTTATTAGCAAAATATTCAAAAGTTCCAAAACGCACCCAAGAAGAAGAGACACGCAAAACCATAGAAGTCTCTTCCCAGTCTTCACGGTAGACTTTTTGCTTAGATTGGATAATTGCCAAAGCTCTTGTTGTAGGAATACCTAAATTATACATAGCTTCACTCATAAGGTACTCTCGTACAGAAGAACGAACAACTGCCCTACCATCACCTTGGCGTGAGTAGAGTGTTTGTCCTGCACCTTTAAGTTGCATCTGTAGATTATTAGACACTCCTATATTAATAGCGCGTCCATCACCTAATCTTGGTACAAAAAAGCCAAACTGATGTCCTGCATAACACATAGCAAAATTATCACTTCCCTCCAAAGGTAAAGCACCATTAGCAAAATCTACAAACTCACTACTTTGAATAAATTCATTAGTGAGTCCTAAATTATTAGCAACTTCTTTATTTGTATGTATAAGAGTAGGCTCTTTAAGTGGTGTAGGATTGACCCTGTCATAACATAAATCTGGTAACTTTAAATATGGATTACTTACTTTAGGTCTCATTTTTTACCCTTTTTAGTTTAGATTATAATCATTATATCTTAATTAAGACTATTTTACTCCTAATTAAGCTTCTCTCTGATACTATGCTTAAAACTTATAAAAAAGGATAAAAAATGTTTACAATTACAATTGATAAAGAGTGTGGGTGTTTTAAAAAAAGTGATTTAGAAAATAATCAAAGCTTTGATAATGCAGATGATGCATTGATGAAAGCAACAAATATGGTAGGTCAAATGAATAATGATTTCTGTCAAAAACATGATTTTACACTTAGTGAAAATGGAACTTCATTTAGTATTGCTATGAATGCTCCTGCTTCTAGCCATAGTGGTTGTTGCGGTGGAGGACACTGCTCTTAAAAGATTTTTGTAAAAAAACTCATCTACTTAGTGTATAAAAAATATACAACTAAAGTAATTTAATCTCTCTTCTTTCTATTATAATAAAAGATAATTAAAGGATAGAGATTATGAAAACACCCATAGATAGCTTTATAGACCACCAAGCCCTAACGGGAATGCAGTGTGGAAACTACTCTATAGATATACCCAAACCAAAAAAAGATGAACAGTATAGATTTCATTTTGATGCAACTGCTTGTGTGGGATGTCACTGCTGTGAAGCTGCGTGTAATGAACAAAATAATAATAGTGCTGATGTAAAGTGGCGAAGAGTTGGAGAGATGGAGGGGGGAGTTTTTCCAGAAGTTTCACAACTTTTTAACTCTATGAGCTGTAATCACTGTATCGATCCTGCATGTCTCAATGGATGTCCTACCCAATCATATATTAAATTAGATAATGGAATTGTGTTTCATGATGATGATGTCTGTATAGGGTGTCAATACTGTACTTGGAACTGTCCGTATGAAGTGCCTGTTATGAATTATGATAGAGGCATAGTAACAAAGTGTCATATGTGTGTAGATAAACTAGAAATTGGAGAGACTCCATCATGTGTACAGGCTTGTCCTGCAGGAGCTATAGAGATTGAAGTAGTTCACAAAGATGAGTGGATTAAAAATGATATGGCTACACAAGGTGTAGCCCCACATCTAGCAGATATAAATATTACAAAGCCCACAACCAGATATACTCTGCCTACAGATATGCCCCAATATAAACCAGCTGACGAACATATTACCAAACCAGCCCATAGTGAGCTTCCATTGGTATTTATGACGGTATTAACACAGATGAGTGTAGGTGGATTTGTAGCACTCTTTTTGGGTGAGTTTTTATCTCTGCTTGGTTTTTCTAATCTAGCATCAGGAAACTATATATTAGCAATGGTTGTTTTATTACCTGCTCTGCTTGGCTTACCTCTTTCTGCATTACATCTTGGACGACCCCTCTTAGCACATACTGCTATGAAAAATTGGCGTAATTCATGGCTTAGTAGAGAAGCACTAGCTTTAGGGCTATTTACTGCACTTGCTATGGGTGTAGTAGCCACATACTTTTTTCAGATGCAATTTTTAAATATTCTCTTAATGCTTGGTGCTTTAACTACAGGAGTATATGGTATTTATGCTCAATCACAAATATACAAAATTAAAGCCCGTCCCTCTTGGGATAGAGTTTCGACAAATAAAAGATTCCTCTCTACAGGATATTTGGGACTTCTCCTTGTAGGGTTTATTTTGGCTATAGAGGGGTTTGCAAATAGTTCTATGGTGGTGCTTAGTCTTACACTCTTAGTAGCTTCGTATCAATTCCTTGTAATCTATGAAGAGAAAATATTTTATAAGTACCTTAGTGATAAAGAAAAAAACTATTATCAATTAAACAAAACAAAATATCTTTTAGAAAATAATTTTCAACAGCATCTTAAAATCAGATGTTTTACTCTTATTGGTTTTGGTCTTGTGCTTCCTCTTATCTCTATACTATTTTTGGCAAATAATACTCTAAATATAGCCATTATTACTCTAGGACTCTCTTTGCTTGGGGCAACAACTAGTGAATTACTTGGTAGATATATATTTTATGTATCTGTTGTTCCTTTAGGATTAGCAGGAAACTTTTTTGCTGGAAACCAAAGAGGTAGAGATTATAAGGAGAATGGGCATGATTAAAAAAATACTTAATAAATTTATAAACAATGATATAAAAGAGGATAAATACGCATATAGTAAAGATTTAAAGTTTGGAACTATTGCCAAAGATAAAGCACCTGATACATGGGTACGAAGTACTTGTGGATATTGTGGTGTGGGCTGTGGACTCTATATAGGTGTCAAGGATGGAAAACCTGTACGAACCAAAGGAGACCCCTCTCACCCAGTAAGCCATGGTACACTTTGTCCAAAAGGTCTTACAGAACATGAGATGGTAGTATCTTCTAATAGAGTTAGCTCTCCTATGATTAAAAAAGATGGTAAGCTCAACGCTGTAGAGTGGGATGAAGCCTTTACCCATACGAGTAATAAGTTTAAAGAGATTCAAAATAAATATGGTAAAAATGCTGTCGCATGTATCTCTACGGGTCAATTTTTAACAGAAGATTTTTATACTCTTGGTAAGTTTGTACAATTAGGATTAGAGACAAATAATTATGATGGAAATACAACTTTATGTATGGCATCTGCGGTAATGGGTTACAAACAGAGCTTTGGTAGTGATGGACCTCCTTCTTCTTATGAAGACTTCTCTTATGCTGATGTTATTATGCTTATAGGAGCAAATATTGCCGATAACCATCCAATACTCAAACTTCATATAGCCAAAAACAAAAAAATCACAGGGAAAAAACCAAAAATAATTGTTGTTGATCCAAGATTTAGTAAAACTGCTAATATGGCAGATGTTTTTGTCCCTATTGCTCCAAGAAGTGATTTAGCACTTATCAATGGTTTATGTTATATTATTATGGAACAAGGCTGGGAAGATACAAAGTTTATTCAAGATAAAACCTCTGGATATAAAGAATTTAGAAAACATATTATGCAAAAGTATCCACCTCAGGAGGTAGCTATAATTACGGGGATTGATGTTAAGGAACTCTATGAGATAGCACAACTTTATGCTGGAGCTAATAGTGCTTTGAGTGCGTGGACTATGGGAGTTAATCAAAGTAGTATAGGTACAGATACAGTAAGTGCTATTTGTAATTTAGCATTAATCACTGGAAATCTTGGACGCAAAGGGGCATCACCATTTAGTATTACAGGACAATGTAATGCTATGGGAACAAGAGAGTTTGGTTTTACAAGCTCAATTCCTGGATATAGAAACTTTGCTAATGATACAGATAGAGCAGTATTTGCTGATATTATCAATGTTCCTAGCTCACTTATACCAACTGCACGAGGATACTCATACCCACAAATTATTGATGCTATTGATAGAGGAGAGATAAAAGCTCTTTGGGTTACTGCTACGAATCCTTTAGTAAGTTTTCCTGATCAAAACAAACTCCGAAGAGCTTTGAAAAAACTTGATATTTTAGTCGTGCAAGATGCCTTTATGTCTGAAACTGCATTAGAAGCAGATGTGTTGTTTTCTGCTGCCACTTGGAGTGAAAAAGAGGGAACTTATACCAATAGTGAAAGACGCTGTAATTATGCAAAAAAAGCTGTAGAACCTTTGGGAAAAAGCATGAGTGATGCAAATATTGTAATAGAATTTTCTAAATATTTTGAGGGTAAGTATGAGCTTTTATTTCAAAACTTTCAATCAAGTGAAGATATATTTGAAGAGATAAAAAAAGTAAGTGCTGGACAACTTTGTGATTATAGTGGAATGTCGTATAAGAAGATAGAAGAACTAGGCGGTATTCAATGGCCATGCAATACGCTGTACCCAGAAGGAAAAAAACGACTCTATACTGATGGATTTGAGTGCAAAACAGAAGATGGAAAAGCCAAGCTATTAGCCCTAGATTGGCAACCTTTGGCAGAGTCTTGCAACCAAAGCTTTCCACTTAACCTTAACACTGGAAGAACAGTAGAGCAGTGGCATACACGAACAAAAACCAAAACTATTACACTGCTAAATGACCTAGCACCACAAGCATGGATTGAGATTAATCCACTTGATGCCAAAAAACTTGAAGTAGAAAGTGGAGATAAGATTACAATAGCTTCATCTCGTGGTTTAGTTGATGGTTTAATTGTCAAAGTTACACAAGTAGTTCGAGAAGGTGACTGTTTTGTACCATTTCATTTTTCAGAGCAATTAATCAATGCTGTAACGATTGCCGACTTTGACCCAAAATCATTTGAACCAAATTTTAAGCAGTGTGCTGTCAACCTTTATAGTCAAAAGCACCCCCAAGGGATTAAACAAGAAGAAGAAAAAGTAGTAGCAGAGATAGCATATCAATCAACAAAGGTATCACAAGAGTATACAGTAGCTGAAGTAATCAAAAAGGAGAATTAAAATTCATAATTTGCTATTGACTCTTTTTTACCTTTTTAATACAGATCTATTACTAGCTTTCAACTAGCAGTTTGGGTATGCTATAATTACTCTTTAGATAAATACTCTATTAAAATAAATTTAGTATGAAGAGAGAATATGAGTAAAGTGTCTGTGGTTATTCCCTGTTTTAACGAACAAAAATATATAAATGAGTGTATTGAGTCTATTATAGCATCTGATATTTCAAAAGATAATTTTGAGGTGATTTTTGTAGATGGTAATAGTGATGATACCTCAAGAGATATTATTAACTCCTATCAAAAAAGCTGTCCCTATATTAGGCTTTTGGTAAATCCTCAAAAATTCACACCCATTAGTATGAATATGGGGATAAACGCATCAGATGGAGAGTATATATTTATCCTCTCTGCTCATGCCAAATATGAGAGTTCTTATTTCTCTAGCTTACTTCAGGCTATCCAAGAGCTTCAAGCTGAGTGTGTAGGTGGAGTCCTTAGTACTGATGTAAAAAATACTAATAAAAAGTCAAACTCTATCAAAGAGATTCTCACCCATAAATTTGGTGTAGGCAATGCAGAGTTTAGGACAGGGTCAAAAGAGATAAAAGAGGTAGATACAGTAGCTTTTGGCTGTTATACCAAAGAGGCATTTAAAAAGTTTGGTCTCTATAATGAGTTATTAATACGCAACCAAGATATAGAACTTAATAAACGAATTATCAATGGTGGAGGAAAAATCTATCTTATTCCTCAAGTTACTTGCACCTACTATGCTAGAGAGAACTTTAGACAGTTAGCCAAAAATAACTACTCTAATGGATTTTGGAATATTTTGACTGCGTATTATACCCATACACTAACCTCTCTTAGCGTCCGACACTTTATCCCTCTGCTTTTTGTTTTGTCTCTAATAATCCCTTTACTCCTTTCGCTAATATATGGACAGCTTGCTTTGGTGGCTCTTGTATCATTAATAAGTTATCTGGGTTTAGTTATAATCATAAGCTTTAAATTACAAAAGAGTTCAAATAGTTTTTTCTATCTGATGATAAGTTTTTTAACGCTTCATCTATCCTATGGATGGGGTTCTTTTGTAGGAGTTTGGGCAGTGGGTATCAAAATAGTTAAGGGGTTATGGTGAAAGAGAATAGTTTAGAAAACATTACTACTGCACAGGTAGCAGGATTGATGCTACTTGCATATAGTTTTAGTTTTATGATGCGTATGATATGGGTATGGCAGTTTGGTGGCGATAGTGACTTTATGTGGAATAATGAGCTTATGATTAATACCAATGATGGGTATTTTTTTGCAGCAGGAGCCCAACAAGAGCTATTTGGACTCCATGAGCCTAATCCACGAGTATTTGGTATGTGGGAGTATGGAGTAATCTTTTTTACCACGCTCTTTGTCAAGATTACACCATTCTCTTTAGAGACAGTTATTTTGTATATGCCTTCTGTTATCTCTAGTTTGGTTGTTATCCCTATTATTCTTATATCACGACTCTACAACAAAACACTTTGGGGCTTTTTCGCTGCACTTTTGGGGAGTATTACTTGGAGTTATTATAATCGTACAATGACAGGCTATTATGATACAGATATGTTCTCTGCTATGGCTCCTATGTTTATTCTCTTTTTCTTGATGAAGAGTACTATTGATTTTAATCTCCGCTCTGCTCTTTATGCGAGTATTGCTATTATTATCTATCCATTCTTATATGACCAAGGTCAGGCTATTGTTTTTGCTATGAGTATGATTTATGTAGCCTATATGATATGGTATCATCATAGTGAAAAGATTACTTATCAGGCTTTGATAATTGTATTATTGGCACTTATTCCTTTGGGCATTGCAAAACCCTATGATTATATTGTGCATCTGCTTTTGGTTTTTATTGTTTATATAATTTTACTCAAAAGCCAATTTAAGATGAAAGAGTTAATGATAGCTGTAGGTATACTCTTTTTTGTTTTTCTTCTCTATAGCAATATCTTTGGACTACTCTCTTATCATATATTATCCTATACCAATACAGGAACAGCCACAGAGGGACTGCACTTTTTTTCTGTAAACCAAACAGTACGAGAGGCTGGACAGATACCATTTAGTACTTTTGCTAATCGTACTTCAGGCTCTGTGACTGGTGTGATTTTGGCACTTATTGGCTATGGTGTGCTTGTCTTTAGACATAGAGCCTTTATTTTGGCTTTGCCTCTGATTGGTATTGGTATCTTTGCACTCTGGGGTGGGCTTCGGTTTACTGTCTATGCTGTGCCTGTGGCTGCTATGAGTGCTGTGTATCTTTTTTGGGTTGTGGGTGATTACCTAGAAAATCATAAACTCAAATTGGTTTTTGTAACCGTGATGACTGGGGCAATGTTGTATCCAAATATTACGCATATTTTGGCATACATGACTCCTACCGTACTCAAAAGCCAAGAGGTTGAAGATTTGGTCAAGCTAGATACAATAGCTGATGCCAAAGATTATACGCTTACTTGGTGGGATTATGGCTACCCAATATGGTACTACTCTGATACCTCTACACTTATTGATGGTGGAAAGCATAATAATGATAACTTTATTATCTCCAAAATTATGTTGAGTGACTCACCTACCTTTACTGCAAATCTTAGCCGTTTGGCTGTAGAGACCTATGAAGAGTCCAACCACTCTATCATCACAACCACACTTTTCAAAAAAAGCGATGGTAGCTACAAAGACCCCAATCTACTCCTTGCACAACTTGACGACCCAGAGTACAAATTGCCTCCAAAAACACGCGATATATATCTCTATTTCTCCTACCGTATGTTAGGAATATTTCCTACTATATCGCTCTTTGGAAACCTAGACCTTAGCACAGGAAAAGAGGAGAGAGATGTGGTTTTTTATCCTACACAAATCACAGATCAATCAGAAGAGGGTCTTTTACGCTTTGCAAATGGTATCTCTTTTGACCTTCGTACAGGAGTACTTACCATGGGTGATAGCCAACAAAAAATCAAAAACTTTATTATCACAGAATATGATACAGAAGGCAAACTAAAAATTCATCCAAAACTCTATAATTATAATGGTAATTACTCTATAGTCTTTATGAAGAGTTATAATAAACTTGTGATTATGGATAGTCAAACAATCAACTCTACATTTGTACAGATGTTTATGCTAGGAAAGTACGACTCTAACCTTTTTGAACTTGTTGTAAACTCTCCTTATAGTAAAATATACAAGATTAAAAAGTGACAAAAAATCAGTGGATTATCAAACGAGTTTTTGATATAGCCCTCTCTATAATAGGTATAGTTTTGACTCTGCCTATTATGATTTTGGCTCTGTTTATAGCCTCTATTGATACGCACAGTTTTGGGCTTTTTGTACAACGAAGAGTAGGGCGATATGGCAAAGTTTTTTTGGTCTACAAGATAAAAACTATGCGTACTATAGAGGGCTTTGATAGTAGTGTCACCACAGATAATGATATACGAATCACCAAAAGTGGCAAGATTATGAGAAAAACAAAAATAGACGAACTCCCCCAACTCTTTAATGTACTCTTTGGCTCTATGAGTTTTGTAGGAGCAAGACCTGATGTAGAGGGTTTTGCAGATAAACTAGAGGGTGAAGAGAGAATCATCCTCTCTATCCCCCCAGCCATCACAGGTCCAGCCTCACTCAAATACCGCAACGAAGAGAGCATCCTAGCACAACAAAAAGACCCCGAATATTATAATAGAGAAGTCATCTGGAAAGACAAAGTAGCTATAAACAAAGAGTATATTTATAACTGGTCACTACGAAGTGATATAGAATATATTATTAAAACTATTGTGCCGTAGGGTGGAGCATCTTAGCACTTACGCATACATAGATTAACTGATTCCTATATCCCTATATCCATTGACCCTGTCCCTAAAATTTCTGTTGATAAATGCTATTTTATAGATAAAGTTAAAAAAGTTATAATACAATAATTAAAAAATTAAAAAATTAAATATATATAAGGACATTAAAAATGAGTTTAAGTGAAGAGATAAGAGA
>JADGDQ010000075.1 GCA_016744805.1 Sulfurovaceae bacterium | reverse complement strand
TCACTACATTTTTTTCAAATCTTACTACTAACCCCTTGCAAACCCCCTATTTTAGGGCTTTGGGTTTTTGAAATTCGCATTTGGTGATAAAGATGGGAGGCTCTCTTCTTGCTCTTTTTGTTCGCTAACTCCTGCCATATTGTATATCTGTTCGGTTGCATTCTCTTCCATAACATCATAAATATCATCAGATGTAACTCTACCGATAAGAATGAGGTTATTATCAATAATAGGAAGCGAAGAGAGATTATAGTTACTAAACATCTCTACAGCTTCTTTGATCTCTTGTGTATGATTTATACTATAAGTTTTGAACTTCTCAATATCTATATCTCTAAATTTAAGATGATGGTCTACTATTATCAACTCCTCCAAACCTATAGAACCTAAATATTTACTTTGAGCATCTACAATATGACAGTGCCAAATATTGTCTACTTTTCCTAACTCTTTTAATATTTTTAATTTTTTAATTGAATCACCAATATTATCATCTATATTTGCAGAAAATAGCTCTGTTTGCATATAGGAGCCAACTTCATTATTCTCATAAGAGATAAGTTGTTGAAGTACCTCTTTCTCTTCTACATTAAGATTTTCCAAAATTATTTGTACTACATCTTCATGCTCTTCACTAAGGTTTTGAATAAATGTTGCTGCATCATCAGAATCCATATTAGAGGTGACATTTACAAGTTTTTTTGTACTTACATATTCACTTATCTCTTCTTGGATATAGATAGGCATTTCTGCTAAAATATCTGCAAAGAGTGTACTTGGAATTTTTTGGATAGCAGATACATAGCTATCAAAATCCAAGCTTCTGAGTTTTGTTAGTTTCTCTGCAATATCATAAGAGTGAAGAGAGGAGTCTTGATTGGCTATCTCTAAAGAGAGTTCTTCTATCTCATCATGTATATCTCTCATATTTTCTCCATCTACTCTCGTAATTCACTAAACCTCTTAAGTAGGTACTCTAGTTCTAGTCTTTTTTCCACTTTTTCATCAACTTTCTCTTCCAAGAAATCTACAACTTTTTTTTGTAATTTTAGTTTTTCGAGTTTATTGATATTGGTGATACCTCCAGGGTTGAGGACATTAACCTCTAGTATCTTATCTCCTATCATATCTAACCCTACAAAATAGAGTCCATCAGAGACAAGCTTGGCTCCTACCTTTTTACATATTTTTAGTTGACTCTCGGTCATCACATATTTGTGTGCCGTTCCCCCTGTTTGGATATTGGCTCTAATTTCACCTTCTGCGGGTTTTCTATTGTAGGCACCAATATATTGACCATTGAGCATCAAGACTCTCACATCTCCATTCTCTGCACCCTCTATATACTCTTGGAGGATAACATAGTTGTCTCCTGTCTCATCTATATAGAAGTCAAGCAGAGAGTTGATGTTGGATCGTGCGTTTTTTTCGAGTACTATCACACCGCGTCCACCAGAACCATCAAGAGGTTTGAGTATCATCTTTTCACTCTCAGACTCATCTATAACTTTATTAATAAACTTTTTACTTCCAGAGACATGGGTTACTGGCAGATAGTTGTTATTTGGGTCATGAAATGTTGTAGTATAGAGCTTGTTGTTGGCTTTTCTAATACCATCTACATCATTGACTATCACCACCTCATCTTTGATAGCATCCAAAAAGTTTAATACGAGTGGATTGATAGGTGGGTCTTTACGAATCATCATACAGTCAAAGGCATGAAGAGGTGTCATCTTTTTGGTAAAAGTAACTTTTTTGTAGAAGCTAACAATATTTTCTGGGATTTTATCCATTTTATTTATAGTTTCAATCTGTCCATGGACAATATTATTCCGTACAGTCAGGTTGTTCGTAAGCAAAATAGAGACTGTATGGTTGCGTTTGATACACTCTTGTAAAATCTCTAGTGTTGAACTTTTGTTTGGGTTGATTGATGCCCAATTAGCGATCATAAATCCTATATGCAAAATAGATCCTTTTTTGTTATAAATAAAGTTTTGAGAGAATAGTAATAATACTCTCTACAGATTTCTTGGATGTCATCTCATCGACTGTATGATACCCTATTGTTGGAAATTGCAAGGTAGTTCCTTGAATTTCACCTTTGGATGCTTTGATAATTCTCCCTAACTCTGTTGTACCTAACGAGCCTTTAGTCCCATTTTGTTTCATGATATTTTTGAGATAAGCATCTTTGTAATGATAGCGTATCTTTTGGTTCAATACAATCTTTTTGATTTTGTTTTTTAGAGGTGACCTAAAGTAGCCATTGGCATCTCTTTGTCTGAGTACTACATCAAGTTGAGCCATATCTTCTAGGGTAGAGTAGGGGCTTGTATCTAGCACGAGTAACTCATCAGTAGAGAGATCAAATCTCCTAAACCACTCAATCAAAAATCGCCAACTTCTCCCTGCCTCTTCGGATGCTGTAAAAAAAGCTGTTCCTTGATAGCCCAATTTGAGAAACATAAAAAAGGAGTGTTCTTCTCCTACTACACTAGGGATGCCGTATAAGTTGTTTTAATATATCATAAAAATTATCCATATTATAGCCTATCACTATTTTTTATTTATATCTTAAAATATCTTTTGGTTCTGGGGCATCAAAGGAGTAGTTAAAGATTGCCATACGGCTAGAGTGGAGTAAAACTCTTTTTGTTTGGGTACGGCTACCATATTGGTCATCACCTAACACAGGGTGTCCTATGCTAGAGAGATGTACCCGTATTTGGTGTGTTCTTCCTGTTTTTATCTCAATAGCTATTTTACTTTTTTTCCCTTGTATCTCTATAGGTTTTACTTTTGTATAGGCTTTTTTACCACGAAGCTCATCAATGCGTGAGAATGCCTTGCCATTTTTGATAGTATGGATAGGAGATTCTATCTCTATCTCTTCAAATATTACACCCTCAACCCATGCTACATACTCTTTTTTGACACGACGATTTTTAAACTCATTAATAGCATCATCTACAAACTCTTGATTACAGCCTAAAAGCAATACACCACTTGTATCACGGTCAAGACGGTGCAGGAGTTGGGCTCCTTCTATTGCATCTTGTATATCATAGCTATCTACCTGTGCGGGTTTATTGATGGCTATAATATTCTCATCTTGGTAGAGTATCTTGACATCAGCTGTATCTTCTATACGAAATCGTGTATCATCAGGAAGCTCTGCTCGGGCTATTTTGACCTTTTTATCTCCAACAAAAACAAGTCCTCTATCAATGACCTGCTTTGCTTTATTATTTGATATTCCTTGCTGTTTTGCTAATAGTTTATATGCTTTATCCATAGTATTATTCCTTGTATTTAATAAAGTATTCTAAAGAGAGTACTAAAGTGTCTCTTTAATTTCTGTAATGATAGGAGTTATATCTGTCTGTTTGATAATTTTTGTTTGAGAGAGAAGTTTTGGGTATTGTAATTTTTCTGTAAGTTCTTCTTTTTTGACAATGGTAATACCCTCTATACCTCCAAAAATATCTTTTTGGTTAAAATAGTGTTCTCCAGAGATAATCTTGCATCCAAACTGGGCTGCTTCTGCTGCATTATGACCACCAATAGGACTAAATGCACCCCCTAATATTACTATATCACTAATAGCATAGAGGTTTATTAGCTCTCCTAGACTATCAATAAGTGTTATATCTGCTTTGAGTGAGCGTCGTGTGCTATATTTTCTATAAGACCACTGTTGTAACTCACTATAATAGCCCAAAAGACGGTCTACTTTTGCAAATCTCTCAGGGTGTCGAGGGGCTATTACAAGTCTTGCTTTGGGTTGCTTTTTCTTAAGGACTCGAAATGCTTCTAATATCAAAGACTCTTCACCCTCATGCGTACTTGCCCCACACACAAAGAGACCTTCAGATTTCTCCAAAGCTACAGTGGGTTTAGGAATATTAAAAAATTTAATATTTCCCAAAACTATAATATTAGATGCACCCAACGCCTCTAACCGCTCTTTGTCTTGGAGAGTTTGTGCATAAATAGTATCAATATTAGCGAATATTCTTTGGTAAAACCATTTAAAACGCAAATATTTAGGATATGACTTTTCACTAATTCGTGCATTAATAAGCAGAGTTTTTGTCCCTTTTTGTCGTGCTAAGGCAAACAAAAGATACCAAAGTTCAGCCTCCATAACAACCAAAACTTTTTGAGGTTTTATCCAAAATGGGAGCAGAGATTCAAAAGGAAGATAACGACTCTCAGAGCTATACTTAAGACTCTCTTCATATCCTGTTTGTGTAGTACTAGTAAAACGAAGCTTTTCTTGGGGGAGAGAGCTAAGAAGAGGAGCTAGTGCTTTCATCTCTCCAAAACTACAGGCATGAAACCATATACCCTCCTCTTGGAGAGGAGAATTATTGCGTAAAAAAAATCGTGAAGGGATAGAGTTTTTATACTTCTCTTTGCGTGAAAAAAACCACAAAAAAGGGCTAGCCAAGGCATGAATTAATAGTGCTAAAAAGAGGTATAAAGAGCTAAAAAATATATTCAATTATGCCTCTGTTTCTTCTCTTTCTATATGAAGGATTCTACCACAGTGAGGGCAGGTTGTAATCTCTTCAGCTTTAATAACATCAGCATAAGTTTTATCATTAATTTTCATATAACAGCCATAACAAGCCTGTTTTCTTACAGGTACAACAGCAGTATTTCCTGCCCAAATACGAATTTTTTCATAAAAAGCTAATACTTTTTGATCTGTTTCACGGATTGTTTTTTCTCTTTGATTAAAGAGTATTACTTTGCTTTTATCTATTTCTAACTTAGCATTTTGTGCATCACTATTAATCCGAACAGCATCGTTTTTTAGAGTTTCTAAGTTGGCTTTTTCCTCTTCTAGCTGTTGAGCTTTTTTCTCGTTGATCATCTGTAATCTATCAATCTCTTCATTAGCAAAGAGCATTTTTTCTTTTGCAATATCTTCTTCTATAGCAAGGGCTTTCATCTCTTTTTCTGTACTAATAGATTTAGTTTTTTTACTATTATCTACTAATTGTTCACTTAAAAGCTTTAGTTGCTCTTCATAAGAGTTAACTTTTTGTTCATTATCATTGATAAGTGTAGACAATGATTCAACTACAGCTTGAGCATCATTTAATCTACCCTCTGCTCTTGAGATTTTTCTATCAGCAGCATCAATTTGTGGTTGATAGCTATCAATTGCTTTATCTGTTTTAGAAAGCTCTACTAGTTCTAGTATATGTTTATTCACGCGTGTTCCTTTGGAAAATTGCTCAGTTTAGTTATGGCAATTGTATTGTAAATGGGTTCTTTGAGTTCGTGATTATAGCTAAAAGAGGTAAAAGTTTCAATTCCTTAGCTAAAACCTCAGCAAAAAACTGTTCACTCTCATAATGACCTATCTCTATAAGCATAAGATTTTGGCTTTTTGCTTTCATAGCATCGTGATATTTTATATCACCAGTTAAAAAACAATCACTCTGTACACTATCCATCAAAGATGCTCCTGCACCTGTACACATAGAGATATTTTTGATATGCTCTTTGGGTGCAACTACTTTGAGTACAGGAAGTTGCAGACGCTCTTTGATATGTGCTAATAGCTCAGTACTTTCCCACTCTTGCTCGCAAGTACACAAAAATTCACTCTGTTTGCTTGTTGTAAAGCCTAAAATATTTTCAAAAACATATCTGTTGAGATGTGTTTTATCAAAATTTGTATGCATAGCAATAAGTGATTGATTTTTTTGTATCATTATCTCAATAAGATTTGCTGGATATTTGGAGAAATCCAAAGATGTAAGCCCTGAAAATATGAGTGGATGATGCACAATAAAAAGTACACCTTCATCATGTTCTAATAATAGCTCTTCATCAATATCAAGACTGACCACCAATGAAGTAATATCTCTACTCATATCACCAATAATTAATCCGCTATTATCCCATTTCTCTTGGAGTTCAAAAGGACTCATTTCATCTAATTTATTATATATATTTTGTAATTTCATACTTTGACCTATAAAAACATAATTTGTGAGAGTAAAATAAGTAGTAGTACTACGAAAAAAGGAAATAGATGAGAAGTAAACAGCCATGGATTAATTTTGAAAAATTTTTGATTAAATCCACGAATTCCTAGCCATAGACCAAAAAAAGCTTTAATGCTAAGTATTATTTGAAAATAGCTTAATCCATCTTCACTAATTTCTCCAAATACTTGTGTAAACAGATAAAGACCAGTAGCAACAGCAACAAGTAGAGCGTTAGGGACAACCTTACGAACATGCATCATAATAGCTTCTCTTGCTTTGCTAGCCTCATCAGCACTAAGTGTTTGTTTCATTTTTGCCATAAAAAGATTATCGACAATTAGAAAACCACCATAAATAAAAACAGCATAGATATGGATTATATGAATGATATTATAAGTAATGAAATATCCTTTGATTTATTTTGCAGTATTATACTATTCTATAATTTAATTTTTGCTACACTCAGTTATGCAGTTTATTTCAATCAAAGAGATAGCTTCAACAGATGTTGAAGTTGTCTCATCAGACACAACGCTATCATCAGCCATTAGCTATATGTTATCAGGTGATCATCGAAATATAGTAGTAATGGATAAAGAAGAGTATCTAATACTTAGTATTCAAGATATACTCTCTATACACTATAATGAAATTGATTTAGATTTACCTATTAGTATTTTACCGCTTAAAAAATTACCTAAAATAGAGAAAAATAGTGATATTATAGAAGCACTTGCATCTTTTGATTACTCTTTAGAACATTTTGTTGTTATCAATAGAGATGGGAGTTTATATGGTTTAGTAGCACATTCAGATATTATTTCTAGTATTGACCCTAATACTCTTATGGAGAGCTATAAAATTTTTGACTTGGTAAAAGCTCAGGAGAGCCATATTAGTGTATCAAAGAGTGAGGTAACAGCTAAGGTATTTAAACTTCTTCAAGATAATAGCAATAATGCAGTTATTATTATAGAAAATAAAAAACCTATAGGAATTATTACTACCAAAGATGTATTAAGATTATTACAAACTAATTGTGACATATTATCTCCTATTAAAAATTATATGGTATCTCCTGTATCTACATTAGGGCATCATAGTACTATCAAAGAGGCATTAAATTATATTAAACAAAGACATTTCAAACAGATAGTAACTGTTGACAATAAGGGTAATTTTTTTGCAGCTATTACACAAAAAAATCTTATATCTATAAGTTATAGCCGTTGGATTACTATTATGAAACAGCATCATA